>CAYYSC010000043.1:11177-13130 GCA_964474065.1 uncultured Rhodospirillales bacterium
TGCCCCGCAAGTCGTCGTCAAACTTTGTGCCCTGCAGGTTCTCGATGGAGGTGTATAAATCGCCGGAAGCGTCCGCCGTGTTTCCGGCAGGCAGAAGGAGATCCGCCACCACACGCGCGGATGCGCTGAAATAGGAAGCTTGGTCCAAGCCGTTCCCGCCATCAAGCAAGTCCACTTCCGGGCCACCGTCCAGGGTGTCGTTCCCTAAGCCACCCGTCAGGAAGTCGTTGCCCGGCCCGCCGAAAAGGAAGTCGTCACCATCTCCGCCATCAAGGAAATCGCTGTTACCCCGCCCGAGGAGAACGTCGTTGCCGGCAAAGCCGCGGATTTCCTCCGGTTCCGCCGTCCCGCTGCGCGTTTCGTTGCCGGCCGTCCCGTCAATGACCTGCGGCGTCAGCGAAAAAACGCTCAGTCCTTCCTCGAAGGATCCTGAAACTACGAAGTCTCCGGCAACGGTCGTGTCCGAAACAACATCGAGATTTAGATTACCATCCTGATCGTCTAACCCGTCGGCAGGAATCAATGTGCCGTCGCCAGCGACGAGGAATACTGTCAGGCCGTCATCCACGCGGCCCGCGGCAATGAGGTAGGTGCGGCCCTCCTCAGTAGCGATGCTCAGCGAACTGGGGCCGTTCAAGGCCAGGGAGGCGTCATCGGCGATATTGAAAACGTTGGTCAGGGTCCCGTTGTTCGCCATGGAAAACACGCTGATGCCGTCATCGCTGTCCCCGGCCGCGAACACATAGGTTGTGCCGCCGACCTTGGCGGTTGTCACGGCAGTCGTATCCGTCAGCAGCGTCGGCGAATTGTTCGGAACGTTATCCACATTGGTCAGCGTGCCGTCGTTGGCCAAGGAAAACACACTTAAGCCAGCGTCATCTATGTTTACGCTAGCGCCCCCGGTGATGACATAGGATGTGCCGCCAACGACCACGCTCGTGACGGACCTAGTGCTGTCCAGACGGAAAGAGGGATCTTCCGCATCCGTCACATTGTCCACGTTGGCCAAGGTACCGTCATTCGCGATGGAAAACACGCTTACGCCACCATCCAGGGCGGCGACGGTGATCAAGAAAGCCGAGCCATCCGGGGAAACGGCAGTGGCTAGACCGGACACTCCAACGAGGTTCAGGTTAGTGGGGTCGTCAGCCTCCTTGATGTGGTCCACCGGCGTAAGCATCCCGTCGGCGGCCACCGAAAAGACGCTGACGCCATGGTCAACAGCTCCGCCAAAAAAGGCATAAGTGGTTCCCGCAATATCCGCCGCCGTGACGGACAGAGCACCATCAAGATTAAATGTGCTGGTGTCCGCAACCGAATCGGCAAGCGTCAGGCTGCCATCGCTCTCCAATAGATGGGAGCGAACGCTGCTATCCTTAAAGGAAGCGGAGAGGACGACATTATTGCCGCCAACATTTGTCACGAACACGCCGACCGCATCGCCCGCGCCCAGGCTGATGTTATCCGTGTTGACCAGGGTGATTCCGATGGGCGGTACCGTGTCAATGGCCAGGACCAACTGGTCCGTCGCCGTGCCGTTTGCCCGGACGGTGATCGTTTTCTCGCCATCCGCCCCATATGGCGTTGGTATGGTTGCTTCCTGCGGTACCCCAGTGCCATCTGCAATAGGAATGAAGCCGTTCCCGTCGCCCCAATCGATCTCGAGGCTGTCTCCCGCATCTGCAGTGAACACAATGGTCGGAGTGGTGTTGGAAGTCGTTCGATCTTCCGACGAAAGGCCCGTGTCCGAAAAATCGGTAAGGCTAAGGTCGGAGATAGCCAAGTGCCCTGGATACGCTTGCCGGCTTCCGACCGAGAAAGGCGTATCCACTGCCGTCGGGAAAATAAAACTTTCGGGCCTGCCCTCGCCAACACTGCCGAGCGTGGCGGTTACCGGACGGTCCGCGGCTATGGCGAGCCGGGTGACCAGCGGCTCGCCCGCGGCGCCGCGCC
>CAYYSC010000044.1:0-13101 GCA_964474065.1 uncultured Rhodospirillales bacterium
TCTGAATCTCGGCGTCGAGGGGATGATGCTGATCGGAGCCGTTTCCGCTTTCATCATGATGGCGGAGACGGGCTTTGCCGTGTTGGGTGTGATGGCAGGAATGGCGGGCGGGACGTTCGCCGCCATGATCTTTGCCTTCCTGACTCTGACCTTGACGGCGAACCAAGTGGCGACCGGGTTGGCCCTGACGATTTTCGGGATCGGGCTCTCGTCTCTGATGGGCGCGGGGCATGTCGGCCAGACCGTGGAGGCTTTTGGGCCGGTGTTTCCCGCCGTCCTTGCGGAGCATCCCTACGCGCGGCTCCTCTTCGGGCACGGACCGCTGATCTACCTCTCGCTCGCGATCACCGCGGCGGTCGCTTGGTTTCTGGCGCGCTCTAGGGCGGGGCTCACCCTGCGGGCTGTCGGAGAGAATGATCTCTCGGCCCATTCCATCGGCTACCCGGTGATCGCCATCCGGTACGCCGCGGTGGCGTTCGGCGGTGCGATGGCCGGGCTGGGCGGCAGTTATTACTCGCTGGTACTTACACCGATGTGGTCGGAGCAGATGACGGCCGGGGCGGGGTGGATAGCGCTGGCGCTCGTGGTGTTCTCGGCCTGGCGGCCCTGGCGATTGCTGGCCGGCGCGTACTTGTTCGGCACGATCATGACACTGGAACTCCATACCAAGGCCGCAGGGATAACGCTCATTGCGCCAGAACTGCTCTCCGCCATGCCGTACTTGGCAACTGTTGCGGTGCTGGCGCTGATCTCCTGGCGGCGGTCAGTAGGGGCGCAGGCTCCCGCTTGCCTCGGCCGGCCATTCAAGCCCACGGGGTAGCCGGAGGAATAGGCAAGCCTCAGGTTCGTCTGACCGCCTTTCAGCGGTATGGCTGCCTCAGCGCCCTGGCCACCATCTCCAGCCGGTCCTGGCCATAAAACATGTCGCCATCAACGAAGTAGGTGGGTGAGCCAAACACACTGCGGTCGATCGCTTCCTGGGTGTAGCGTTCGTAAAGGCCGGTGGTCGCAGGCGTTTCCGCTGCCGCCAGCAGGGATTCGCCATCGAGCCCAAGGCCGGCCGCGAGGCGCGCCAGCGTCGGCGGGTTGGCCAGATCAGCGTCATCCCGCCAGTGCGCTTCCAGCAGCGCATGCGCCAGCCGGTCGATGTTGTGGCCGGCTTCCATGGCGGCGATCAGGAAACAATTCGGCAGGGCGATATCATTGTAATGATGGGTCGGGGTGCCTTTGACTACCGGGGCCCCCCGCTCCTCCGACCAGCGCTGAATTTCCCGGCCGAAAAAATAGGCGCGGTGCGCGGCGGTCCGCTCCGAGGTGGGAATCGATCCAGCGGCAGGCACGACCCGGCGCAGGTCCATGGGCCGATGGATGATTTCCGCCCCGCTTTCTGCCGCGATCTCCATCAGCTTGGCGGAGCCCAGATAGGCATAGGCGGAATGGGCGGCGTAGAAATACTCGATGGTTGGCATGATGCGCCTACTCCTCGGCCAATTTGATGAGATCGTTCCGGCCTTCCGCTTTCAATCCGGCCAACATGCCGGCGCGGTCAGCTTCCGGTCGGTTCTGCGACATTTTCTTCTTGCCGTCGATACGCGTGATCGTGATTTCGATGCCGATAATGCCTCGGCAGAGGGTTTCGACGAATTCCTCCGGCGCGTCGCTGACTGCCCAGGGCTCGGCACGTCCTGCCTCGTGCCGGTTGGTGAGGGCTTCCAAGTGCGGCAGCAAAGCGTCCTTGCCTTCGAACAGCTCCACCGTGCCGTAAGCATGGATCGCCAAGTAGTTCCAGGTGGGTACGACCTTGCCGTGGTTCGTCTGCTTGGAAGGATACCACGAGGGCGAGATATAGCCCTGCGGTCCCTGAAAGATCGCAAGCACTTCCTGCCCCGCAGCCAGCGCTTTAGCCTGCGGGTTAGCCCGGGCAATGTGGCAGCGGATTCGCCCGTAGGGCGCGGGCTCTCGCTGGATTTCGACCGGCACATGGCTCGCGATCATGCCGTCGAGACCCTGGCCCACGATGGTGGCGGCTGCGATGTCGGACATAGCCCGGTACAATGCATCGGGTTCGTCGACCGCAAAATGCTTCGGTACGTACATCGTGGTTCGCGCACCCGGTCATCAACATGTCATTCGCAAACCGTTTATTAGGGGAAATGCCAGGAGACCGCCATGATCATCGCGCAGATTACCGACAGCCATGTCGAGCAAGCCGGAGTCCTTACCTATAACATTTTCGACGCTGCCGCATCGTTGAAGCGCGTGATTCAAGCGATCAACGCCCGTGACCCGCAGCCAGATCTGGTGCTTCATACCGGAGATCTCGTTCATCATGGCGCCCCTGAGCAATACGGTCCGCTGCGCGAGATCTTGGAAGAATTGACGGTGCCGTTCTATGCCCTCCCTGGCAATCACGACAGCCGTGAAGGGTTCCGTGCAGGATTCTCGGATATGGAATGGCTGCCGGATGGGGGAAGTTTCATCCAGTACGGGATCGAGGAATATCCGCTCCGAATTCTGTGCCTGGATACGGTGATTCCTGGCGTCCCGCACGGGGCGCTATGCGATGTACGGCTTTCCTGGTTGGCGGAGCGGCTTGCTGCGGCGCCCGACCACCCGACGGTAGTAGCCTGCCACCATCCGCCGTTCGCGACCGGTTTGACGGGAACGGCCATGACCGGACTGGAAAGCGGCGGTGGTGCCTTCGCAAAGATCCTCGCCGGCAACCCGCAAGTGCAGCGCTTGATCTGCGGGCATGTCCACCGGCCGATCGCGACCATGTTCGGCGGCCGCTCTGCCTGGGCTTCGCCGGCCACCTGCTATCAGTTCGAGGCCGGAATGAGCGAGGAACGCACGCTCGCGCTTAGCCGTGAGCCACCAGGCTATTCTATCCATATCTGGCTGGAGGATCCGGCCACCGGCCCGGCCCTGGTCAGCCATTTCGTGCCGGTGGGCGATTTCGGCGAGCCGATCGACTTGATTCGGAACGGTGTGCGTGTTGGCCCGGACGACCGGAAAGCCCAATGACCCTCCGCCGAAGACCGCGAAGGCTTGGCGGTGGGCCGAGTCTCGGACAGACTGGCGCCGAAGCAAGAAAGGAAGCTGACCATGGCCGACCGCAAAGAGCCGCCGACCATTACGCTGGAGCCCGCCGACGCGCGTCTGCGCGTGGAGTTCGGCGGGGAAATCTTGGCGGAATCCGACCGCGCCCTGATTCTGAGGGAAGGCCGGCTGGCGCCTGTGTTTTATATCCCGAAGGACGCTATCCGCTGGGAACTGGCGGCGCCCACCGACCGGGTGACGCACTGTCCGTACAAGGGTGATGCGCAATACTGGTCGGTCACAGCCGGGGGCAAGACGGTGGAGAATGCAATTTGGGCCTATCCGCAAGCGATCGATGAGGTCGCTCCGATCCGGGACTGCGTTGCCCTCTATTGGGACAAGATGGATGCCTGGTTTCTGGGCGGTGAACGGCTGGAGAATCCAACATCCTGACATCGTCTGTCAAAAATCTAAGCGGTATGGCCAAAACGCAGGCGGTTTATCGCCACAAATTTAGGCGTCGCGCCTCTGATCCTAAACGGCTAGGTTGAGGAAAGGCCCGAAGGCTGGGCTTTCATAGGAAGATCTGATTTTGGCATAGCGCTTGCTTGCAAAGTGAAGTGCCCATCCGGTCGATGCCCCCTACGCAGCGAGCTGCAGAGAACCGATGAAGAAGATCGAAGCGATTATCAAACCCTTCAAGCTTGACGACGTGAAGGACGCCCTGCACGAAGTTGGTGTAAAGGGCCTGACCGTGCTGGAAGCCAAGGGGTTTGGTCGCCAGAAAGGGCACACCGAACTGTACCGCGGCGCCGAGTATGTCGTGGACTTCCTGCCGAAAGTGAAGATCGAGGTGATCGTGGACGACGCGTTGGCGCCGAAAGCGGTCGAGGCGATCCAGCAATCGGCGCACACCGGCCGCATCGGCGACGGAAAGATTTTTATTTCCACAGTCGATGAGGTCATCCGCATCCGCACCGGCGAGACCGGTAGCGATGCCATCTAATCCCTCCTCCTCCCGTTGAGGTTTGAATTCTAGGAGAGCCAGCCCATGACGCTGAACTGCAAGACACCGGAAGACGTGCTGAAGGCGATGAAGGACAACGACATCAAGCATGTCGATTTGCGCTTCACTGATCCGCGTGGCAAGTGGCAGCACCTGACCCAGTGGCATAGTACGGTCGATGAGGACGCGTTCGAAGACGGCTTCATGTTCGACGGCTCGTCCATCGCCGGATGGAAAGCGATTAACGAGAGCGACATGGCGCTGATGATGGACCCATCCACCGCCTGCCTTGACCCGTTCGCGGCGGAGCCCACCCTGGTCGTCGTCTGCGACGTGCATGACCCGATCAGCGGCCAGCCGTATGAGCGCTGCCCGCGCTCCGTGGCAAAAGCGGCAGAAGCCTATCTGAAGTCCACTGGCGTTGGCGACACGGCGTTTTTCGGCCCGGAAGCCGAATTCTTCGTCTTTGATGACGTGCGTTATGCGCTGGACATGAACCACACCTTCTTCCGCGTCGATTCGCAGGAGGGTCCGTACAACACCGGCACCGAGTTCGCGGACGGCAACCCTGGCCACCGGCCGCCGGTCAAAGGCGGTTACTTCCCGGTTCCGCCGGTCGACAGCGCTCACGACATGCGCTCCGAGATGGTTTCGGTGATGGCGCAGATCGGCCTGGACGTCGAGAAGCACCACCACGAGGTGGCGCCGTCCCAGCATGAGCTGGGCCTGAAGTTCGCCACCATGGTGAAGTCTGCCGATAATCTGCAGTTCTACAAGCACGTCGTGCAGATGGTGGCGCACGGCTACGGCAAGACCGCGACCTTCATGCCGAAGCCGATCATGGGCGACAACGGCAGCGGCATGCACGTCCACCAGTCGATCTGGAAGGACGGCGACACCACCTTTGCCGGCAACCAGTATGCGGACCTGTCGGAGACCGCGCTGTACTACATCGGCGGCATCATCAAACACGCGCGTACGCTCAACGCCTTTACCAACCCGACCACGAACAGTTACAAGCGCTTGATTCCCGGCTTCGAGGCGCCGGTTCTGCTGGCCTATTCCAGCCGCAACCGGTCCGCCTCCTGCCGCATTCCGTACGTTGCGGCGCCGAAGGCGAAGCGCGTCGAGGTGCGTTTCCCCGATCCGGCGGGTAACCCCTACCTGTCCTTCGCCGCGATGCTGATGGCGGGCCTCGACGGCATCGCGAATAAGATCCACCCCGGCGAGGCGATGGATAAAAACCTGTACGACCTGCCGCCGGAAGAGTTGCAGGACATCCCGACCGTCTGCGCGAGCCTGCGCGAGTCGCTGGCGGCGCTGGACGCCGACCGCAGCTTCCTGACCGCGGGCGACGTGTTCACGGACGACCAGATCAACGGTTACATCGATCTGAAGATGGAAGAAGTCTTCAACTTCGAGCACACGCCGCATCCGGTCGAGTTCGCGATGTACTACAGCGTGTAGGACGCGGCTTCGAAGGCGCCAGCGTCAAAGAACAGTGAGAGAGCGGCCCCCGCCGGGCGATCCTGGCGGGGGTTTTCCGTTGCGGGCAGCCGCCTTCCACCCTGCCGCAAAGCACCTTGCCGCACGTTCGCCCGTGCACGGCGGCGGCAAATCTTCTATGTCTCGGCCCGGAAGCTTGACCAATCGGAGTCCGAGCCATGAGTGACGCCTACACCCCACCAAAGGTCTGGAAGCAGGAGGCCGAGAGCGGCGGCCAGTTCGCCAGCATCAACAAGCCGACCGCCGGCGCGCAGTTCGAGCAGGAGTTGCCGAAAGGCAAGCACCCGCACCAGCTTTATTCGCTTGCGACGCCGAACGGGGTGAAGGTGACGGTGATGTTCGAGGAGTTGCTGGCCGCGGGCCATTCGGGCGCCGAGTACGATGCCTGGCCGATCCGCATCCGGGACGGGGAGCAGTTCGGTTCCGGCTTCGTCGCCATCAACCCGAACTCGAAGATTCCGGCGATGGTGGACCACAGCCTGCCGAAGCCGACGCGGGTGTTCGAATCGGGCGCGATCCTGCTCTATCTGGCCGAGAAGTTCGGCGCCTTCCTCCCCAAGGACCCGTCGGACCGGGCCGAGTGCCTGTCCTGGCTGTTCTGGCAGATGGGCAGCGCCCCCTATCTCGGCGGCGGCTTCGGCCACTTCTACCGCTACGCGCCGGAGCCGATGGAGTATCCGATCAACCGCTTCACCATGGAGGTGAAGCGCCAGCTCGACGTGCTGGACAAGCGCCTGGCCGAGGTGCCGTATCTGGCGGGCGAGGAGTACACAATCGCGGACATGGCAGTCTGGCCCTGGTACGGCGCGCTGGTGAAGGGCCAAGTCTACGACGCCGCCGAGTTCCTGGAGGCGCACACCTACAAGAACGTGAACCGCTGGCAGGAACAGATCGCCGCGCGCGAACCGGTGAAGCGCGGCCGCATGGTCAACCGCCTGGCCGGCCCGCCCGAAGAGCAACTCCACGAACGCCACGACGCCAGCGACTTCGAGACGAAGACGCAGGATAAGGTGGGTTCGTAGGTGTTTAGTTCTAGAGTGTGACGGTGAGGTTTTCGGATAAACTGGTGAGGTTCTGAAGCATACTTTTCGCACATGAACTCGAAGACGATTCGCCCCTTGAGCGTCTTGAGACGCTTGGCGACGTTACAGGCGTCGAAGAAGGTCTTCAGGTGGCCGCGCAGCCGGTCGTGGGTGCTGTAGTGATACCGACGCACTTTGGCAGCTTTAATGGTCCGGTTCATCCCCTCGACTTGGCCCGTTCGTCCAGGGTGGTTCGGTCTGGTCCGGCGACCGTCGATGCCGTTCTGAGCGCAGGCCAGTCCGAAGCCATGGCAACAGAACACCCCCATCGGCGAGCATCCCTCTGATCTCAACAGGCCGCCAGCCGTCTTCGTTAGGATGGGTGAAGTGAGTGCCGTTGTCGGTCAGAACGGTTTGGATCCTGCAGGGAGCCGCCTCGATCAACCGGCCCAGGAATTCGGCAGCGTTACGGCGTGTGGCGCGCTCGTGCAACTCGGCAAAGGGCGAACTGGCTGGTGCGGTCCATGGCCACCAGCATGCAGAGCCGGCCTTCCTTTGTGTGCTCCTCGGCGATGTCGATGTGAAAGAAGCCGATCGGATAGGCCTTGAAGACTTTCTTGGGGCTTCTCGCCCTCCACTTCGGGAAGGCGGCCGATATGGTGGCGCTGGAAACAGCGGTGCAGGGACGAGCGGGTCAGATGCGGAATGGTCGCCTGCAGAGCAAACAGGCAATCGTAAAGCGACAGTAGCGTGCACCGCCGGACGGCGACAGCAAAAGCCTTCTCCTGCCTGAGGCCGCTTGAACGCGGTGCCTTTGGTCTCATCGCGGCATCGGCGGCCCCCGGTGCGCTTGCGCCACTTCGCCATTGTCCCCGGTTGAGCCCGTCGGTCCGGCTCAGTTCCACGATCGAAGCTTGTCGATCACTGTATCGAAGCTCGGACAGCGTGGGTTATCGCGGCGCTTCCAGTAGCATACCTGGCCCATAGCGTATCCTTTGTGTGACGGCAGAATCATAGACCATGACAGTCCGGGACCAAACATCTAGCGGGAGCAAGCTTCCGCGTGCCCCACCGTCGCTTCTTACGGAACCTTTCTTAAAGCCCGCGCGTTTTACGAACAGTTGGCTGGAACGGGCGAAGCCGCCGATGTGGTGATATTGAGTGTGGCTTAAGGCAGATGAACGGTATCTATTGCGGTCCCCCACCCCTGCCGGGCGACATGTGGGCGCTCTGGAATCTGGACCCGGTATTGATCGCGGTCCTGACCGTAGCCGCTGCAATCTTTCGGCGGGATCCGGCGGGACGCCTCGGCGTCGCGGTCTTGGTCGTCGCGTTCGTCTCGCCGGTCTGTGCGCTTTCCTCTGCGCTTTTTTCCGCCCGGGTGGTCCATCACGTCCTGCTCGTCGCCGCGGCGGCGCCGCTGTTTGCCTGGAGCTTGCCGCCGCGTGGCCCGGGTTCGATTGCTCTCCCTTTTATCTTCGCGACCGTGGTGCTGTGGTTCTGGCATGTTCCCGTGGCGTACGACATTGCGCTGTCGCACCAGGGTGTCTACTGGCTGATGCAACTCACGCTGTTGGGCAGCGCCGTCTTGTTCTGGCGCAGCGTCTTCGCGGACGGTCGCTCCCCGGTCGACGCCATGCTCTTCATCCTGGCGGGTTTCGTGCAGATGGGCATGCTCGGCGCGCTGCTCACGTTTGCGCCGGCCCCGCTCTATGAGGCGCATGCCGTCGCACCGCTAGCCTGGGGTCTCACGCCGCTCACCGACCAGCAAGCCGGCGGGCTGCTTATGTGGGTACCGGCGGGTGGGGCCTACGCCGTCGCCGCAGCCCTCGTGGCGCGCCGGAGCTGGCTCAGGCTGAAAGGCGAGGCGGGGTGACGGAATGGATCGCGGCAGCCGTTCCGTTTTTGAAGGCCTTGCACATTATCACGCTGTTTGTCTGGTGCGGAGGCCTCGTTGCGCTGCCGTTGATGCTCTCCCGTCACCATCCGGCAAATTCGCACGCCGACTACCGGCGTATCCGGCGGGCTACGCACCTCACCTACACTGTCGTGGTGACGCCGTCGGCACTCGTCGCGGTCATTGCCGGGACATGGCTCGTCTTTTTCCGCGAAGCGTTAGTGCCCTGGCTCTATGTCAAGCTGCTGTTCGTAGCGCTGCTCGTCAGCGCCCATGCATGGATCGGCCATATTATCGTGACCATGGCGGAGACAAAGCGGCAGCACTATCCGCCAGCGGCTTACGTGCCGATCACGGCGGTGCTCGTGCCGATGTTGGCCATTCTGGTCCTCGTGCTTGGCAAGCCAGACTTCTCCGGCATCGCCTTTCCGGAGTGGCTGACCGAACCGCGGGACGGTCAGTTGCCCTTCGATGTGCCAAGGCGATAGTCGAAGACGAGCTTGCCGCCATGCCACCCCGTCAGCCACACCATGACCACGCTGAGCCCCGATAGGAGGAGGCCATAAGGCAGCACCGCCGCCTCGTAGGCGTAAAGCCGATGACCCCAGTTGACTCCGAGCAGCGCGAGCAACGTGACCGCGATGATGCTGTGGGTCCAGGGAGCGGCCCGCGCCCGTATTCCACTGACGAACAACAGTTCGGCGGTGCCCGAGAATGCGGCCAACATGCCGAACAGGAATCCTGTCCCTACCGCCCAGATACCGGCCCGGGCCCAGAATGCGTCGCCCGTCCACCAGTAAAGCACGTCAGCGCCGAGTGCGCAGAAGGTCAGGGCGATCGGAAACGCGACGCTCATCGCGTGGATCGGATGCCCAAGGATCGAAATCTTCGACTCCGTTTCATCGAAGCCGGGCCGCTCCGTTATCGGATCGATCAGCTTCTCATCTCGTTCCCGGGCGCTTTCTTCCGGCATTGGTCGCGGCTCCTGAAAACAATTGCTATGGCAATAACACCTGCGGTGCTCGTTGGTTGCAAAGGTGCCTTGTCGATCGTCGATCCCGCTGGGCCGGCGGCCGATGACATCGCGACGCTCTGGTGGGTGATGCTGGTGGGCTCGGCAATGATTTTCGGTCTCGTGATAGGCCTCCTCGTTGCCGCGTTCGTCGGGAAGGGCGGGCATGCGGGTTCAATCCGGCTTTGGATCGCGGGCCTCGGAATCGCCTTTCCGATGTCGGTGCTGGCCGCTCTGCTGGCCTACGGCCTGGTTGTCGGCGAACGTCTCCTCCCGCACCAAGACGGCGCCGTCGTTTCGGTGCAGGCGGAAGCCCGACAATGGACCTGGAGCTTCGCGTACGGCGATGCACCCAGTCACGTGACAGAGAATGTCCTGCATATTCCCGCCGGCCGACCCATCGATGTCGCGATCACATCGGCAGACGTCATCCACAGTTTCTGGGTGCCACGTCTGGCCGGCAAGCTCGACGCTATCCCTGGGCGCGTCAACACCTTGCGCATTCAAGCGGACCTGCCGGGGCGCTATCATGGGCGGAGCGCTGAATTCAGCGGCGACGGGTATCTCGGGCACGAGTTTTTGGTTGTGGCCCACGACCCGGCCGGATGGGAACGGTTCCTGGCAAAGGCAAATAAATGAACACGCTCGAGCGACACCGGAAGCTCGAGGCGATCTGGTCCTCGGCCCCCGGCTGGAGGCGCTGGTTCACCACCGTGAACCATACCGACGTCGGTCGCATGTACCTGGCGACGTCGTTCTTTTTCTTCGTGGTGGGCGGCCTTCTCGCGATGCTGATCCGCGCGCAACTCGCGACGCCGCACTCGGTCTTCGTGGGGCCTGAGGTCTACAGCCAGCTCTTTACGATGCACGGAACGATCATGATGTTCCTGTTCGCCATCCCGACCTTCGAGGGCATGGCGATCTATTTGCTGCCAAAAATGCTCGGAACGCGTGACTTGGCCTATCCACGGCTGACGGCCTACGGCTTCTGGTGCTACGCGTTCGGCGGCTCGATACTGCTTGTCTCGCTCATTCTTGGGGTCGCGCCAAACGGTGGCTGGTTCATGTACCCGCCCATGACAGGGCCGATCTATTCTCCCGGCATAAATACCGACATCTGGCTGCTCGGCATCACCTTCGTCGAAATTTCGGCGATCGCGGCGGCCGTTGAGATCACCGTATCAGTCCTGCGCTACCGGGCGCCCGGCATGTCACTCGACAAGATGCCGATCTTTGCCTGGTACGCGCTTGTGACGGCGCTGATGATCCTGACAGGGTTTCCGCCGCTGATCCTGGGTTCGGTTCTCCTCGAAGCCGAGCGCGCCTTTCTATTGCCGTTCTTCCAAGCGGAGCTTGGCGGCGACAGCCTCCTCTGGCAGCACCTTTTCTGGCTCTTCGGCCATCCGGAGGTCTACATCATCTTCCTGCCCGCGGCTGGAGTGATCTCCACCGTCCTGCCGGTAATGGCGCGCACCACGCTCCTCGGCTACGGCTGGGTGGTCGCGGCGGTGGTGGCGCTAGCGTTTCTGAGCTTCGGCCTCTGGGTCCATCACATGTTCACGACGGGTATCCCGCATATGGGGCTCGCGTTCTTTTCGGCCGCCTCGACACTCGTCGCAGTGCCAACGGGCGTCCAGATCTTCGCCTGGATCGGCACCCTCTGGAAAGGGCAGCCGCAGCTCCGCTTGCCGATGCTGTATATCCTTGGCTTCTTCGTCACCTTCGTGATTGGAGGCCTCACCGGGGTCATGGTCGCGGTTGTGCCGTTCGACTGGCAGGCGCACGATACCGCCTTCGTGACGGCCCACCTGCACTATGTGCTGTTCGGCGGCTTTGTCTTCCCGATTCTCGCAGGCGTCTACTACTGGCTGCCGCTCTTCACGGGGCACAGGCGGTTCTTTCGTCTGGGCGAGATTGCTTTCGGGCTGATCTTTGTCGGATTCCACGGAACCTTCCTTGGCATGCACTGGGTCGGCTTACTTGGCCAGCGACGGCGGATCTGGACCTACGACACGGATGCCGGCTGGACGACGATCAACCTCATCTCATCGGTCAGCGGCTTTCTGCTGGCTTTCGGCCTTGCCATCGTTCTGCTCGAGGTGGTGCTGAACTTCTTTGTGGCAGCGCGCGGGCGGCGGAATCCCTGGCACGCAAATTCGCTGGAATGGGCGATGATGACCCCGCCGCCGGCCTACAACTTCGCAAGCTTGCCACATGTCGAAACTCGCGAGCCATTATCCGACGATCCCGAACTGTCGGTGCGATTGGCACGTGGGCAAGGTTATCTCGGGGCGCCGCGAAACGGCCGACGTGAGACTCTGACGGTCGATGTCGCCCGAGGCACACCCGATTCGCTCGTGATCTATCCAGGCAACACGAGCCTGCCGATAACGATGGCGGCCGTTACGGGCGTGTTTTTCCTGTCTTTCCTGCTCAAGCTCTATTGGCTCGCGCCGGTCGCGCTAGCGGGTGTCGCCATGCTCGCCTGGCGCTGGGTCTGGAAGCCGGGGCAGCGGCATGACCGGGGAAAGGAGGACGTGGGCCTCGGCCTGAAATTGCCCCATGCGTTCGAGGTCGAGCGCTCGCCCGGATGGTGGGGCTCGCTGTTTTTGCTAGTGGCCAACGCCGTATTCTTCGGCTCACTGGTCTTTGGCTATGCTTTCCTCTTTACGGTCGCTCCCGGCTGGCCGCCGCTCCAATGGCTGGAGCCCTCGCTGCCCGAATTGCTCGGCGGCATGGTCGGAGCCGCCGTTGCTGCTGGCGGTATGCGCCTCGCCATCCGTCGCAACCGGGGCGGCCGCTCAGCCTGGCCGGGACTCGCCTTTTCGAGCACAGGAACGCTCGCAGTCCTTTTCGTGCTCTGCGCCATCCTGCTGCGAACGCCGCCGCCGATGGAGCACGCCTACAACGCGACGCTCTTCGTCCTCGGCAGCTATAGCGCCGTTCACGCGCTTCTCCCGCTGCTAATGCTGGCATTCCTCGCAGCACGGATCCACCACGGCTTCGTCTCGCCGCAACGGCAAGCGGAGTTCCCGATCGTGACCCTTTGGATCGACTATATGGCCCTCACGTCGATCCTCACGCTCGTCGTCGCCCATCTACCCGGTTTCGTGGCATGACGGACATCCTTCGCATCCTGATCGCACCGCTAACCTGGCTGGGCTCGTTCAGCGCGGTCTATGGCTTGCACGGGGCCGCCTGTGCCTTTGGGTGGGCCGAGAGCAGTGTTTCGGGTATTTCCCTGCTCCGCCTGGTTCTCTCATCCGCCTGGCTCTGCGCCATCGCCCTACAGGTCGCGATCCTCGCGGGGCTCCATTCGCGCCGCTTTGCTTCTCCGTTCAGGTTCGTACGCGGTGTGAGCAGGATGATGGGCTGGGTTGGCCTGATCGCGACGCTATGGTCACTGTTTCCGGTAGCGGCCACATCCTCATGCCAGTAACTGAGGTTACCGTCATTCGGCTCGCCAACCGGAGTGTTTCCTGTCCGGCGTGAGCCTTTTTTTGGGGCGTTGTGTTTTTGAAACGAAGTTTCGGATTTGCTGTATGTTTGAGAGCATGCAGCAGTGTTCCGGTGCTCCAGGCGACGTGTCCGGGGTGGTCTGTTTTCGGGTTTTCCTCTC
>CAYYSC010000045.1:0-13078 GCA_964474065.1 uncultured Rhodospirillales bacterium
CCCGCCGCCTCAGGCTCGTGTCGAAACCGATGCCAAAGTTACCGTACCGCCAAAAGCCCTAGCCGAGACCGCATCGTCCAACTGACGTCTCGGCGGGGTCAGTAGACCGCCTTTGCCGGAAGGCGCCGGATTTACCGGACACAACCCACGGAAAAGCCGCAGAAAACCGGCGCGCCCGTGACATATCTACATTGGCATAGGGAGTAACATAGTAGTGGCGGACAGGGAGGGATTCGAACCCTCGGTACCCGATGAAGGGTACGGCGGATTAGCAATCCACTGGTTTAAGCCACTCACCCACCTGCCCAAGCCGAACCTCTTGTATGGTGCTCCACCGCCCTGTGTCAATGGGAACGCCTAGCCTTTTCGACCACCCATCGGTACCTATATCCAACCGATACCCTTTCGCTAGCAAGCATCCCTCCCCCCATGATCACTTTCTGCCTGATCTCTGGCCTGATCCTGCTCTTCGTCGGCGGCGAAGCGCTCGTGCGAGGCGCGGTGGGAACGGCCCGCCTCCTGGCGGTTTCGCCCTTGCTCATTGGCCTTACCGTCGTTGCCATGGCGACGTCCGCGCCCGAACTCGTCGTTTCGCTCCAAGCGGCGCTGAACGAGAGGCCGGCAATCGCCATCGGCAATGTGATCGGCAGCAATATCGCCAACATCCTGCTGATTCTCGGGGCAGCATCGCTGATTGCCACCCTGCCCTGCCGACGTGCGCTGGTTTACCGTGACGGCAGCATGATGCTGCTCGGCAGTTTCCTGCTCCTGGGCCTAGTGTATTCCGGCAGCATCGAGCGCTGGCACGGCATCGGGCTGCTGCTGGTATTGGCGGCCTTCATCATCGTGACCTTCCTGAAAGAGCGGCGCGGCGGCAATGGCGGCGCGCAGGTTCACGAGAGCGAAGCCGACGAAGTTCCGTCCCCGCCTGGCGGTACGCTGGGAGCAGCCATTGCCCTCCTGGTCGGCATCGCCGCCCTTGTCGGCGGTGCGGAACTGCTCGTCTATGGCGCGACGGAAACCGCCCGCGCTTTCGGCGTCTCGGAAGCGGTGATCGGGTTGAGCCTGGTGGCGGTAGGCACCTCTCTGCCCGAGCTCGCCAGTTGCGGCGTCGCCGCTTGGCGCGGCCACACTGACGTGGCGCTCGGCAATGTCATCGGCAGCAATATTTTCAATGTGTTCGCGATCCTGGGGGCCACAGCCACGACCATTCCGGTCCCGATCGACCCTCATTTTACGGGCCTGGATATCTGGGTCATGCTGGTTGCAAGCGTGCTATTGCTGCCCTTGATGATGAGCGGCGCAAAGCTCTCAAGGCTGGAAGGCAGCCTGTTCCTGACGTGCTATGCCGGCTATATTGGCTGGCTTTACTACGGCCTGTAGACAGCGTCATCAGCCACCGGTGATCCGCTTCCAGTAGCTATCCTTGTAGGCGATCTTGCCGTCGCGGACCTCATACAGATCGCAGCCCCGCCAGTCGCATGGCGAGCCGTCAGCCCGTTCCCCGGTCAATCGAAAAGTGCCGATCACCTTGTCGCCGGCAATCGTCATCGCCGTCTCGGAAAAACGGACGTTTCGCACGCTCTTGTCACGGTCTTGCAGCGCCTGGCGGACCTCCTCGCGGCCGCGGACCACACGGCCCCATGGAGCATCCGGTCCTTCCGCCATCCGCCACTCGAAATCGTCCGTGACGCAGGCGAGGATGCCGTCCACATTCCCCGCATTAAAGGCCTTGCCAAAAGCCCGCATCAGGGCGGTGATTTCCTTATCGGTCATGGTGCTGTTCTCCTGCAACGGAAAGGGCGGACCAGTTTGCACCGGCCCGCCCCCTAAACTCCAGCACCGAAAACCCGCGCGCGTCAGCCCATCAGGCCGCCGTCGTCACGGGTGACAGCGATGACGGCCGAGCGCGGCACGGTGTCGCCGCCTTCCGGCCAGTGGCTGTTGCCCTTTTCGCCCGGATGCTGGATGCCGACGAACATGGTTTTGCGGTCGCCGCTCCAGGTGATGCCGGTGATCTCGCACTCATTCGGGCCAACCATGAAGCGCTTGATTTCGCCGGTTTCCGGGTTGGCGAAGAGCATCTGGTTGTTGCCCATGCCCGCGAAATCGCCTTCGTTGCCGTAATTTCCGTCCGTCTGGATCCAGAGGCCGCCCTGCTTGTCGAAGGCGATGCCGTCCGGAGAATTGAACATGTTCTCCGGCGTGACGTTGGGCGAGCCGGCATAGGCGTCATTGTGCACGGTCGGGTTGCCCGCCACGACGAACAGATCCCACTTGAAGCTGGCGGCGGTGTGGTCGCCACCGACCGGACGCCAACGCACGATCTGGCCGTAAAGGTTGGTGGCGCGCGGGTTCGGGCCGTTGACCGGCGTCCGGTCGCCGCCGGCATTCGGCTTCACGCCGCGATTCTTGTTGTTGGTGAGGCAGCAGTATACTTCGGCCTTTGTCGGATTGGCCGCGATCCATTCCGGCCGGTCCATGGTGGTGGCGCCCACCGCAGAGCCCGCCTGGCGGGTGTGGATGCTGATCTCGGCCATGTCAGTCATGTCAGTGGATTCCGGCGTGAGTTCGACCCACTCGCCGGTGCCGTCGTCCGCGAACTTCCCGACATAGCGCTTGCCGTCGACCAGCAGGTTCTCGGTGCTGCCGCCTTCGGTGTAGGTGCCGTTGGAAACGTAGCGGTAGACGAACTCGCCCCGCTCATCGTCGCCCATGTAGACGACCACCTGGCCGTTATCGGCGACCACCCGTTCCGCATTCTCATGCTTGAAGCGGCCAAGCGCCGTGCGCTTTTTCGGGGTCGAGTTGGGATCCATTGGGTCGATTTCGACCACGTAGCCGGCGCGGTGCGCCTCGTTCGGGTGCTTGGCGATGTCGAAGCGCTCGTCGGCCATCGCCCAGGCGTAGCCCCAGTCCTTCGGACCGATGCCATAGCGCGGGAAGCCAGCCGGCATTGTGACAGGCTTCTGGTCCTGCACCACCTCGCTGGAGGAGAAGTAGCCGTTGAAGTTCTCTTCGCAGGTCAAATACGTGCCCCAGGGCGTGAAGCCGTTGGCGCAGTTGTTCATGGTGCCGAGCGAGGTCGTGCCGGTCGGGTCCGCCGCCGTCTTCAGCAGATCATGTCCGGCGGCCGGGCCAGTGATCTGCATCGGCGTGTCGGCGGTGATGCGGCGATTGTACTCGCTGTCTATGACGACCTTCCACTGCCCCTCTTCCTGGCGCAGCTCGACGACGCTGATGCCGTGGGCGTACTTGCCCTTGAGCACGTCGTCGGCGTTCTCCGGCAGGCCGCTTTGACGGTTGCCGTAGATGATAGAGCGGTTGGTGTATTCGTTATTCACTACGAGCAGGGTGCGGCCGTCCGGGGTATTGAACAGGTGCATCCCGTCATTGTTGTCGCCGAAGGCCAGCGCCTGCGTGGCGCCGGTGCCACGGGTTTCGTGGTCGAACGGCACGCCGTGGGTCCAGAGCGGATCACCCCAGCGTACGACTACCTGAGAGTTGAAGCCCTTCGGAACCGTGATGTCATCCCGCGTATTGGCAGCCACGGGCTCGAAATCCAGCCAGGCACCCATTGCCGCCCGGGCCTCGCGGCCGTTCAGCGACGCAGCGCCCAAAATCAACGCGCTGGCACCCATGGCAGCGGTCCCGCGCAAAAAGCTGCGGCGGCTGATGAACCGCTCCGCGACGCCGTCGAAATCCGTCCGTTCCGGACGCGGATGGTTGATCTCATCGAACTCGTCGAAAGAAACAGGGTGCGTCTCGATCTTGTTCATGCCTGGCTCCTGTTGGAGGTGGGTCAACGGGCCCGTGCGGGTCCGGAGTGGGCCCGCTCTACCGTGTCGCTGTTTCATTTACAGGGATCGATGACAAAAATATGACGTTCTGATGAACCTATCGCGACATCGCCCAGCTTTCCGAGCAATGATTGACTGACCCGGTTTGCGGTGAATAGCGGAAGTCTCTGTTACCCTGGCAGGGCGCTTGCTAGCATGAAGCCTCGCAGCGCCTTACGGCGCACCATGGAACGTCCAAAACAAGGAAGCCGCGCCACGATGAGCGTTGTCGAAACCGAGACCCATGGCGAGATTTTCGTCATTCGCATGAACCGGCCCGAAGCCCTGAACGCGCTCAACACGGAACTCAGAGCCGGCCTGTCGGAAGCCTGGAACCATTTCGAGGAATCGAAGGACCTGGAGGTCGCGATCTTCACCGGCTCCGGCCGCGGCTTCTGCGCCGGCGAGGACATGAAGGAAGCGCTGCAGGCCGGCAAGCCGGGCTTCTCCAAGCCAACGGCGAAGCCTGATCCCTTCATGCAGGAAAAGCTGACCAAACCCGTGATCGGCGCCATCAACGGCTATGCCATGGGTGGCGGCTTCATGCTGGTGGAAAAAACGGACCTGCGCGTTGCCGTGAAAGGCACGATGTTCGAGATGTCGGAGGCCAAGCGCTGGATGTTGGGCGGCTGGAACCACGGCCATGTGGCGAACCTGCCGTTCCCGATTGCAACCGAGATGGCGTTTGCCTTCCGCATCACGTCGGAGCGCATGTACGAACTCGGCTTCGTCAACCGGCTGGTGGAGCCGGATGACCTGATGCCGGAAGCCATGAAGATGGCCGAACACCTGCTAACCCTGCCGCCAGCGGCGCGCGTCAACACGCTCCACATGATGAAGACGATCCGGCCAAACCCGGCGGAGCCCTATCACAACCTCGCCAAGGCCCTGCACGAGCACGGCGCCCTCAGCGACCGCATGGAAAGCCGCGCCGCGTTCGCCGAGAAGCGCAAGCCCGTCTGGAAGGGCTGGGAGAAGCCGGAGGACCGCTACAACATGCCGACGCTCGAAAGCGTCACGGCGCAAAAAGCGGCCGAGTAAGGGAGGACAGGAAGATGACCACCAGCAAAGGCCCGCTCGCCGGCGTACGCGTGCTCGACATGACCGAGCATATGGCCGGACCCTTCGGCACCATGATCTTTGCCGACATGGGCGCCGAAGTGATCAAGGTCGAACGGCCGGGTAAGGGCGACAGCACCCGCGCCATGGGCGATGGCAGCGAGCGCAACGCCTATTTCCGCTACATCAACCGCAACAAGAAGAGCATCACGCTCAATTACAAGGAGCCGGAGGGCAAGGCGCTCTTCCTGGAACTGGTCAAGACGGTCGATATCCTCTGGGAGAACTACCGCCCGACGGTGATGCCGCGCGCCGGCCTCGGCTACGAGGACCTGAAGAAGGTCAACCCGCGCCTGATCTACTGCCAGTCGAGCGGCCTCGGCTATGACGGTCCCCTGGCCCACCGCGGCGGCTTCGACCTGATCGCGCAAGGTATGGGCGGCATCATGCACGTGACGGGGGAGCCGGACGGCCCGCCGACCAGTGTTGGCCTGCCGATCACCGACCTCGGCACCGGCATGTTCGCGGCGCACGGCGTGCTCGCAGCTCTCTGGCAGCGGGAGAGGACGGGCGAAGGCTGCCTCGTCGAGGCCTCCCTGCTCGAGACCGCCATCGGTCTTTCCTCCTGGACCAGCGCCGGGTATCTCGCCGACCCGGAGAAAAAGGAACCGACCCGCCAGGGGTCTCGCCACCGGCAAAACGCGCCCTATCAGCGGTTTGCGACCAAGGACGGCTACATCATGATCGGCGCCGGCGGCCAGAGCATCTGGACCCGGTTCGCCAACGCGCTCGGGCATCCCGAATGGGTGGAGGACCCGCGCTGGCCTTCCGGCGCCATGCGCGTGAAGAACCGAGAAGCGCTGGAAACGGCGATCGAGGACGTGCTGGCCAACGACACCACCGACCACTGGGTTAACGTGCTGGAGGAAGCGGGCGTGCCATGCGGCCCGGTCTATAACTACGGCCAGATGTTCGCGGACCCGCAGGTGCAGCACCGACAGATGGTGGTGACCGCGCAAGACGATGAACTCGGCGAGGTGCCGCACATCCGCTCTCCGATCAAGATAACCGGCGGCGGCGTCGCTGTCCGGAGCGTCGCGCCGAAACTGGGCCAGCACAATGAGGAGGTCTTCGGCGCCGTCGGCGTCAGCGCCTCGGATCTGACGGCGCTGCGGAAGAAAGGAGTGGTGTGACCGCTTTCTGAGAGACTGACTCAAAATTCCTGCGACGAGGCGCAGTGGCGGGCGGTGCCGCTGCACCCCACATACTTCCAAGTGTCCGCTACCGACGTGTTGCGGTAGCACTTTAAAGCCGTCCGCGATATCAGGTCAGTTGACGATCTCGAGCGTCCGTGTTCCGGGCCCATCGAGCGCAAGCATTATCCGTTCGCCAAGCGCCGCGATGCCAGCGCCGCGGCCAGACCAAAGGCGGCGAAACCGGTGAAAGCAGCGGTGTGGCCGCCGGCGTCGATCATCCATCCGGAGAGCGGGGAGCCCACCGCCTGCCCGATGGTCGTGGCGACCAGCGGCATGACGGGACCGAGGGCCGGCCGTTCGGCCATGACCCGCACGCCCTGGACCAAATAGAATCCGGTGAGGGTCATGTAGGAGGCCCCGAAGGCTGCGGCAGAGATCAATGCCAGACCGAGCACATCGGGCGCCGCGGCAGCCAAGCCGAGGGAACAGGCCATTAGCGTCAACGCCAACGCGTGGGTCCGGCCTGCGCCCAGACGGTCGATCAGGTCGCCTGCAGCGCTGCCCGTCAGGCCCACCAACCCAACCGCCAGCCACATCCAGCCAGCCTCCCCTGCAGGCAGCCCTCCCTGGCGAACCACAAGATCGGGAACGAAAACCCAATAGATGCTGCTGACCAGTCCCATGGCGATAGCCAGTGCGCTGAGCCGCGCTATTGCCCGCCACTGTGCACGGCTCACCGTCTGCAGCGGCTCCCTTCTGCCCCAGGCGGGTCCCGTGGCAGGGCGCCTCGGAAGGTATGTCAGTGCTGCCAGCACCCCAGCGACAGCCAACAACGCAAAGGCCATGTAGGCGGAGCGCCAAGCCCCCAGCAACCAAGCCATGGCCGGCATGGCCAATGCAACCCCCAGGCTCGTGCCTGCATTGTGAATGGCATTGACCCGGCCCCGCAAAGCCGGCCCCACGGCCCAGTGCACGGCCTGGGCCATCACCGGCGACGACAATCCGGTGCTGATGCCGCAGACGGCCACGCCTAAGCCCAGCATTATCACGCCGGGAGCATTGGCGATGGCTAGCATGCCGGCAGCCGCTAAGCCCACCGCCAACCCGCCGGCCCACCGCGGGCTCAACCGCTCACACACCGCGGGTCCGATCAGGATGGCGCCAACGAAGCTGATGAACGGCAGGGCACCAATGATGCCGGCACCGGTGGCATCGAGGTCGAGATCACTGCGTATCGCGGGCAAAAATAGCCCGAAGACGAACCGGGCCAGACCGTAGGTGATGGCGATGATGCCGCTACCGAGCACCGCGATGCCAAGGGTAGAGGGTTGGGGCAAAGGAATTAGCCCTGGCTGCTGCTTTCCGTAATCCGGCCGGTCAAGCTGCCGCCCAGGCCCGAGGCTTCCTGCTGCCGCTTGACGCTGTCTATCAGCAATCCGTGTCGAGCGCAGTTCCACATTAAATTCCACCGTTGTAAAATTACGGTGTCGCGTCACCGTCAATCTCGTTTGCACAACGGCTGACTTCGGGCCCCGCCAGGATCGACTGCGAGGTTGCAGGCCGGAGTTGCCGACACCGAATCTCAATGGGCTCAGGAGACTTCCTGGGCAGGCTCCTGCCTGCGCAAGGATGCCTTCCTTTACGGCGCAACATTCAGTATCGTTCTACTGATATGCCGTTCCGTTGTTTTCACACGGGGCGGTGCATAAGCAATACCGGGGACGGAGACACTATGCTGAAATCGTTGAAGGCAACCCTCGCGGGCCTCGCGTTCCTTTGTGCGGGCGCAGGACAAACAGCGCTTGCCCAAGACTACCCCTCCATGACTTTCCGCTATGCGACCGGTTACCCGGAAGCACTTTACATGAACGAACCGGCCAAGTGGTTCGCGCGAGAGTTGGAGGAACGCTCCGGCGGCAAAATCAAGGTGCGGATGTTTTTCGGTGGTACGCTCGGCAAATCGAACGAGATCCTCGACCTGGCGTCGAAGGGCGCGGTCGACATGGGCTCCGTCGTTCAGGGCTATTTCAATAGCCAGTTGCCGTTCGCGGCGATGACCAACTCGCTGCCGATGACTTTCTTCGATGGCGAATCCGCGATGCGCGTCGCGATGAAGCTGGACCGGGAAAACCCGGACCAAATCGCCGAGTACGAGCGCAACAATATCAAGCCGCTCGTCAATCGGTTCCTACCGAATTACCAGTTGATCTGCACGCAACCGGTAAGGACGGTGGCAGACCTCGAAGGCCTGAAGATCCGAACCTTCGGCAGCTACATGCCGATCATGTTTTCGGCCCTGAAGGCAACCCCCGTCAACATCCTCCCGGTAGAAATGTACGAGGCGCTGAAGCGCGGCTCCCTTGATTGCTCTTACCTCACCCCTGCGTTTTTTCAGGTGTTCAAGCTGTACGAAGTGGCGCCGTACGTCATCGACGTGAAGTTCGGCGCGATCAATGCCTATTGGCTCGCGATAAATAAACGCAAGTTCGAGAGTCTGCCCCAGAAGGTGCAGGACTTGGTTGTGCAGACGGGCCAGGACGCAACCGAATGGGGCGTGAAACACACCTATGAAACCGAAGAAAAGTCTCTGACGGAAGTGCTGGCGAACGACGGCGTTGAGTTGATCAAGTTCGAGGAACAGGAGAAGCTTGAAGATACCGTTCCCGACATGATCGGCGAGTGGATCGCGGAGATGGCGAAGCTTGGCAAGGAAGCCGAAGCTCGCGCCTATGCCGAGACTGTCCGCAAGGAACTGGGGCTTTAGGCCCAAGAACCTAAAGACAGGATTACCGGACGCTCGGTGTTCCCGCTTGCGACGCCGGGCGATGCGGGATTTCTCTCCCAATCGGCACGCTCGGAAGAAAGTCCCGGGTCAAGCCCGGGGATCCGTGGAATGGCTTTGCTGCATCTGCTCGACTCCCTCGTCCGTTGGCTCGGTACCGCCTGTCTCGCGGTGGCGGCGGTGTTCATCGGGCTACTGGCGATCCTTGGCGCCGCTGACAGCCTCGGTACGCAATTGTTCGCGCTGCCGGTGCCGAGCGCGCTGGAACTGAGCCAGGCAGGGCTGGTGGTGGTGGTCTTCATGGGACTCGCCTATGCCCAGCGTCGGCGGGGACATGTGACCGTGGACATTATCACCGGGCGCCTGCGGGGGAGAGCGCACATGTTTTTCACGGGATTGGCGCTGGTGGCTGCAATCGCCTTTTTCAGCTTGCTGGCTTGGCGGAGTGGCGTTGCTGCCATCGAGAGCGTCGCGATCGACGAGCGGTCTTGGGGCCTGACCCGTTTCCCGATCTGGCCGTCCAAGATCGCGCTCTGCTTCGGCTGCGTGGTGGCATTGATGGAGAGCCTGCGCCAGTTCGTGCATCTCTGCCTCGGCAATCCCGACGCCTATGAAGCGCACTCTCCCGACGACGAGGCCCTGTGATGATGGTCGAGCCGATCACCATGGGGTTTGCCGGAATCGCCGGGCTCATTCTTTTGGCCGGTATGGGAGTGCCCATTGCATTCGCCATTACGCTGGTCGGTGCGGTCGGCATGGCACTGGTGACCGATGTGGAATTCGTGCTCGTCACCTTCCAGTCCCTGCCCTACGCCACCGCCAGCGAGTATGCCTTCGCCGTCATTCCGATGTTCGTTTTGATGGGCGCCATCGCGTCCAGCGCCGGCATGATCGGCGAACTCTATGCGGCGGTGAACCGCTGGCTGGAGAGGGTACGGGGCGGCCTCTACATCGCCACGGCCCTCGCAAGCGCGGGGTTCGCGGCGATCAGCGGATCAACCGTGGTGAATGCGGCCATGTTCACCCGCATCGCCCTGCCAGAGATGCTTGCGCTGGGCTACAACCGCGGTATTTCCGCCGGCTGCATCGCCGCGGCCGGCACCTTCGCGGCGCTGATCCCGCCGAGCCTGACCTTTGTCATTTTCGGCATTTTGACCGGGGAGAGCATCGGAGAGCTGTTCATTGCGGGCATTGTTCCCGGCCTGTTGACGGCGGCGTTCTACGTGGTCGTCATCCCGGTCATGCTGCGGTTCCGGCCCGAATGGGCGCCCCGTTTGGACCTGCATTCCACCTTGGGAGAGAAGCTACGCGGCATGACCGGCATCTGGCCGATGCTTCTCCTCGTTGTCATTGTGCTCGGCGGCATCTACACCGGGATCACCCCGCCGACGGCGGCAGGGGCGCTTGGCGCGGTAGGCGCGCTGCTGATCGCGCTCGGCCGGCGCAAGATCGGCGCGGGGCAGATCTGGGAGGCCGTGCGCCAGACCGCCGAACTGACCAGTGTCCTGTTCATCATTATTATTGGCGGCTTGCTGTTTTCCCGGTTCCTGGTCGTCAGCGGATTCGTTGCCGAATTGACCGTCCTGGTGACGGATTCCGGCCTCACCGGTCCTGCCTTCATCCTGGTCATGGTCGCCATGTATCTGGTCATGGGCATGTTCATCGACCCGCTTTCCATGCTGGTGATGACGGTGCCCTTCGTCTATCCAGTGATCAAATCGCTCGGCATGGACCCGATCTGGTTCGCCATCGTGCTGACCAAGATGATCGAGATCGCTGTCATAACCCCGCCCGTCGGCCTGAATCTGTTTGCCGTGATTTCTGCTGCAGGCGGGCGCGTCAAGACCGGGGAAATGTTCTATGGCGTCCTGCCATTTGTGCTGATGGAAGTGGTGATCCTGGCAATTTTGATTGTCTTCCCGGTTCTTTCCACCTGGCTGCCAGATACCATGCATTGACGAGGGACCCCAGCCATGCAAATCGCAATCGCCGATGCTCGCGCGCTGCTCACCAAGGTCATGGTCAAGCTCGGCTATGGGGAGGATGAGATCCCACCCATTGTCGACCACTTGCTCGACTGCGAATTGCGCGGGCTCGGATATGGG
This sequence comes from uncultured Rhodospirillales bacterium, assembly GCA_964474065.1. Lineage (GTDB taxonomy): Bacteria > Pseudomonadota > Alphaproteobacteria > Bin95 > Bin95 > JACKII01. Next base: position 10,982 of record CAYYSC010000045.1, read on the forward strand.
GGGCTTGCCCGCGCGGTGGCGATCATTGAGCGCATCGGCCGGACCGGGCTGCCTTCTCGTCCGATAACGATCGAGCACGAAACGCCGCTTTCGGCCAAGATCGATGGTGCAGACCATATCGGCTACGTGGTTGCGCAGCGCGCCAGCAATATTGCGATCGAAAAGGCTAACCTGATCGGAATGGCAGCGGTTGGGGCGCGTGATACTTGGTATACCGGCATGCTCTCCTATTTTGCGGAGCAGGCAGCAGCGCATAATTTGGTCACGATGATCGCTTCCAACGCCTCTCCGTGGGTGGCGCCGCACGGCGCGGTCGAGGGGCGGTTCGGCACCAACCCCATCTGCTTCGGCTTCCCGTCGGAAGGCCACCCGATCATCTGGGATATCGGCACCAGCACGATCATGCATGCGGAGGTGCTGCTGGCGAAGCGCCAGAACGCGCGCCTGCCGGAAGGCCGCGCCTTCGGGCCCGACGGCAAGCCCACGACCGATCCGGACGCCGCCCTCGCTGGCGCCTTCACCAGTTGGGGCGGCCACAAGGGCTCCGGTCTTGGTCTGGTCGTACAGATGCTGGGCGTGCTGGCGGGCTCCGAGGGCATCACCCCGGACTTGGCGGGTTTTGGCTTTCTGATTGTCGCGATCCGTCCTGACCTGTTCGGCGAGACGGACGATTTCAAACGCCGGATCAGCGCCTATGCAGAGGCGGTGAGATCGGCCAGACCGCTCTACCCATCGCAGCCCGTGCGAATGCCATTCGACCGCTCCTATGCCGAGCGGGAAGCCACGCGCGCAGCCGGCGGCTTCGAGGTGCCGAACCCGATCATCGAACGGCTCCGCGCTTTTGCCGTATAAAAGCGGATTATTGTATCGTAATGAAGGAAAAGGCCCGCCGCATTGCCGGCGGGCCTAAACGTCAAACACCTCTTACACCATGAGGTTGACGAGCGGGTTAGCTCGGGATTTCACAGTGCGGGCTGAGTGTCGTGCCAGATGCGGTATAGTTAAAAGATTCTTCGTCAGCCTTCGTGACGGTCGGCGAGCAGTTCTTATGCTTGCCTAAAATCGCTGCCATCCGGGGATACATTTTCGTCCCGTTCGGCAGCGCAGACGTGTCAATGCATTTGGACTGGCCGATCGGGTAGTTACCGGTCGATTTCCAGGCGACCCACTCTCCGCCGAATTCCGCCATGAGCGCGAAATTCATTACGTAGCCGCCAGCGTTTGACACGCACACCTTGGAAGCGGCGAAAGCGTTGGCGGACGCCATCGAGCTGACAGCAACGGCAGCAATAATCAGGTATTTACGCATCTCGAACTCCTTTTGATATTCGGTTTCTGGTCGTTTCCAGAAACAGACACAGAATAGGAGGCCAAGAATTCCGGTTATGTGCCAAAAAATACACAGAAAGAGAAATGTCCAGGCCAGCCACTTGCTGGACCTGGACAAACCCAGAATTCAGGTAAAAAGCTAACTACCCTGCGGTCGCCGTCACGCTTGGGCGGGCGGCAACACGGTCGTACCATCCTGTCAGGTTGGCGTGGTCCGGGTTCAGGGGCTGGTTGATGTTTTTGAAGAAATCCACCCAGCTGAACAGCAACACGTCAGCCATGGTGAAGCGGTCGCCGCAAATCCACTGGCGGCCATCGATCCAATCATTCAGCTTGGCCAAGTTATCCTGAGCGATCGCTTTCAGGCCTTCAGAGGCTTCCGGCAAGCAGCGCATGCGGCTTTGAAACATCTTCAGCCCCTCGCCAAAACGGAAGCCATTTGCCATAGGCTCGCAGATGTTCAGGTCGATGCGGCGGGTCCACATGCGGGTCTCCGCCCGTTCTTCCGCATTCGTGCCGATCAACGGCGGGTTGGGAGACTTCTCCTCCAGATACTCACAGATCGCAGTGATTTCAGAGAGATAGTCGCCGTTATCTAACTCCAGGCACGGGCTCTGCCCTGCCGGGTTCCTCTTCAGGTGGGATTCCTGCCGGTTCTCCGCCCCGCGCAAGTCAATGGTCTCCGCTGGGATGTCCATGCCCTTTTCGGCGATGAACATCCGGACCATGCGCGGGTTCGGCCCGACTGAGGTAATGAGTTTCATTTCG
>CAYYSC010000046.1:0-12750 GCA_964474065.1 uncultured Rhodospirillales bacterium
CGCCTTCCGGGTTGCGGGGAGCGCGAATTGCCTTTCCGACGGTCTCGGTGGGCGCAACCGAGAACGCGCTCATGGCGGCGGCGCTTGCCCGGGGCGAGACCGAAATCCTGAATGCCGCACGCGAGCCGGAAATCGTCGACCTCGCTCGATGCCTTTCGGGTATGGGCGTCGAAATCGAAGGGGCGGGAACGGATCGGATTCGTGTTCAGGGCCGGGATAACCTGAAGACCGCCTCTCACGCCGTGATCCCGGACCGGATCGAGACGGGAACTTACGCCATGGCGGCGGCTATTACCGGTGGCGACGTACTCCTAGCGGGCGCGGAAGAGGAACATTTTCTGGCCGCTGTGAAACTCTTGCGACAGGCAGGCGTCAATGTCGAGACGAGGCCAGAGGGGCTGCGGGTCAGCCGGCCGGACGCCCTGACCGGCACGGATGCGATGACCGAACCGTTTCCGGGATTTCCTACCGACCTGCAGGCCCAATTCATGAGCCTGATGACCGTTGCAGAGGGAGCGGCCATGATTACGGAGACTATCTTCGAAAACCGCTTCATGCACGTGCCGGAACTCGCACGGATGGGCGCCAACGTAACCGTGCATGGGGCTTCCGCGCTTGTGCGGGGTGCGAAAGCGTTGCGCGGCGCGCCGGTGATGGCGACGGATCTCCGCGCATCTGTCTCGCTCGTGTTGGCGGGCCTAGCGGCGGAAGGCGAGACGGAGATCCGCCGCATCTATCATTTGGACCGGGGTTATGAACGGCTGGAGGAGAAACTGGCCGCTTGCGGCGCCATTATCGAAAGAGCCCGGCAATGAAGCCGCCAGTGCGCCTTCGCGCGGCGGACGCCAGAGATCTGGCGGTTATTTCCGCTCTTTTGCAGGATGCGCTGGTTCCCCTCGCCGACATGGCCTACCTCAAGGACGAGCGGTATTTCGTGCTGGCCGTCAACCGGTACCGGTGGGACGACCCGGAGGAGCCAAGCCGCACGCATGCGCTCGTTGGGTTCCGCCAAGTGGACAGGGTGCAAAGCCGGAGCCTGCGTCGTACCGATCCAACCCGTATCCTCAACCTTTTGACGGTTACGTATGCCGACGGCGTGGTACAGGCGGAATTTGCCGAAAGCGGTAGCTTGCGCCTTCACGTCTCGGAACTCGAGTGCCTGTTGGAAGATGTGGGCGAGCCTTGGCCCGCTGTCGCCCAGCCCAGGCATGAAACCGAATAGACGCAACGCGCCTGCACGGGACGCTCAGGCGGGCGAGCCGATGCTGCTGCGTCGTTCTCGCGCTGCCATCGGGAACGAGGCATCCGGTTCAGCGCCTCCTGACCAGGAGTCGACGGATGGAGATCGTTTGACGGGTTCGACCTCGAAGACTCAGCTTCCGGCATCGCCTTTTTCCCCAGATCTTGCGAAATCGCCGATTGCGATGCGAATGGCCACTGGCCCTGCGGCTTGTGGAGAAGGCGTCGCGTGAGATAGCCCTTACGGCGGCTTCACCGATTACCTATGTGTCGGTTGGCGAAACTTACCGCGATGGGAATGGTCATGAATCTTGGAGATGCGAACCTGTTCCGTCAGCAGGCCTACGTGAATGGCGGCTGGGTCGGCGCCGACAACGGCACCACGATGGAAATCCGCAATCCGGCGAACGGCGAGTTGCTGGGCAGTGTGCCGGATATGGGCGCAGCGGAAACCCGCAAGGCGATTGCGGCGGCAAATGCAGCCTGGCCGAAGTGGCGGGCGATGACGGCCAAGGAGCGCGCCACCATCATGCGCCGCTGGTATGACATGATGGTTGCCGCCAGCGAGGATCTCGGCACCATCCTGACCATGGAACAGGGCAAACCGCTGGCGGAGGCCAAGGGCGAGATCGCCTACGGCGCCAGCTTCGTCGACTGGTTCGCGGAGGAAGGGCGCCGCGCCTACGGCGACGTCATCCCGGGACATCAGCCGGACAAGCGCATCGTCGTCCTACGGGAGCCTGTGGGGGTCTGCGCGGCGATCACGCCCTGGAACTTTCCCAATGCCATGATCACGCGGAAGGTCGCCCCGGCATTGGCGGCCGGCTGCCCGGTGGTGATCAAGCCGGCGCCAGCGACGCCTTTCTCGGCTCTCGCCCTTGCCGAATTGGCGGAGCGGGCTGGCTTCCCCGAGGGGGTCATTAACATCGTCACGAGCGGTTACGAGAATTCTGCCGCGGTCGGCAAGGAGATGTGTACCAATCCTATCGTCCGGAAGATCTCGTTCACCGGCTCCACCCGCGTCGGCAAGCTGTTGATGGAGCAGGCGGCGGGCACTGTGAAAAAAGTTTCCATGGAACTGGGCGGGAATGCACCGTTCATCGTGTTCGATGACGCCGATCTCGATGCCGCGGTTGAGGGCGCGATGATGAGCAAGTACCGGAATGCCGGCCAGACCTGCGTGTGTGCCAACCGCCTGTTGGTGCAGGACGGCGTTTACGAAGACTTCGCGGCCCGCATGGCCCAGGCGGTCAGCGGCCTGCAGGTAGGGGATGGCATGCAGTCCGGCGTCAATATCGGCCCGCTGATCAATGACGACGCGGTTCAGAAGGTCGAGCGCCACCTTGAGGACGCCGTGAGCAAGGGTGCGCGCGTCGTGGTCGGCGGCAAGCGGCATGAATTGGGCGGTACCTTCTTCGAGCCGACCGTGCTCGCCGACGTCACGCCAGAGATGGCGGTGGCGAGGGAGGAAACCTTCGGGCCGCTAGCGCCGCTCTTCCGTTTCAAGAAGGAGGAAGAGGCCATCCGCATGTCGAACGACACCGAATTCGGCTTGGCCTGCTACTTCTACACCCAGGACCTGGGCACCGCCTGGCGCGTCTCGGAGGCGCTCGAATACGGCATTGTCGGCGTCAACACCGGCATCATCTCGACCGAAGTGGCGCCTTTCGGCGGCTACAAGGAAAGCGGCATCGGCCGGGAAGGCAGCCACTACGGCATCGAGGACTACCTCGAAATCAAATACGTCTGCATGTCGATTTGACTCTGAGTATCCTGGCCAGATTCAAGACCAGTGTTGCCCCGGCCCAGTGCCGGGGCGGCCCTTTATCCAGGTAGCGATGGCTGTGGGGGCATCAGACCGGTCGTTCCCCCTCGATAGCGATGCGGTGCATGACCCGGCGATGACCGTGATAGTCGTTCAGGGCATAGTGCTGAGTGCACCGGTTATCCCAGATCGCTACCGTGCCCGGCTGCCAGCGCAGGCGGCAGGTAAATTCCGGCCGTTCGGCATGGCGGAACAGATACCGCAGTAGCGGGGCGCTCTCTGTCTCCGTCATACCGACAAAGCGGGTAGTGAAGTTGCAATTGACGTAGAGCGCTTTCCGCCCCGTTTCCGGATGGGTTCGGATGACGGGATGGATGACGTCGCCAGGATCCTGTTCGGCCGGGCCACGGCGCTGCATGGAGCGGGCTTCGCCGATTGTTCCTTGCCCTGCCTGTGCGTCGTCCTTGTAGATCAAGGAGGTGTTATGCACGGCGTACATGCCGTCGAGCACCGCTTTCAACCCGTCCGACAAGGTTTCGTAGGCCCGATACATGCAGGCGAACAGCGTGTCGCCTCCGCAGGGTGGAATCTCAACTCCGTGTAGGACAGAGGCCATCGCCGGCCGCTCAACATAGGAAAGATCGGTATGCCAGGAGCCGCCGAAATTGTTGCGGTCCTCCGGGTTCTTGACGATTGCGAGGACGGCAGGGTGGCCTTCCAGCGACTTCATCATGGGATGCACGGAGGGCTTGCCAAAGCGCTCCGCAAAAGCGGTCAGTGCTGCAGGCGACAGTTCGCGCTGATTCCGGATGGTCAGCACCTGGTGCTTCAGGAATGCCGCATGCAGGTCGGCGAAAACTGCTTTGGGCAAGTCCGCTAGATCGGTGCCGAAGACTTCCGCGCCGAGCGCGCCTGCCATCGGCCGGAGGGTAAGATGGCTTCCCATCCCCGGCGGTACCTATCGGCTGGTCCCGAACAGAAAGCGATAATGCAGCGCGTCTGCCTTATCCAGGTGCGCCGCGGCCTCGTTCGCCACCGCCGCAACGACCGGGCTTTCGCCGCCTTCCAGGGCGATCACCCATTCTACTGTCTGGCCCTCCGGCACCGGCTGCCCCTGGTGACGGAGCGGCGCATTGGCCACATTGAGATCGTTCTCCATCAGGCACCCGCCAACCATGCCCGACTTGTCGATGGCGCCGGCTAGCAACTCGTTCTCGATGTGCGTCCGCAGCGCGGACTGCGCATCCTCGCCCTCGGGCGCCGGGAAGCGCAGCAGGGAGAGCGCGCCGGCGAAGCCGAAGATCTGATCGACGGATACGCGCAAGGTCAGGCGCTGAAACAGCGAGAACTGGGCCATGATCCGCTTCGACCACGGGCTCTGATCGGCCAGCAGCGCCATGTAATCAGGTGCTGCGAGGTCAGTGACATCGCGGGTCTCATACCACGCCATGTATTTTGGGGAGACTGTGCCCTCACAGGCAATGTAGCGGCGGGAGCGGAGGAAGCCCGGGAGTTGGGTACGTTCGTCGATATGTTCCCGATTGTACCACTCGTTAAAATCCTGATCATGCTCCGCCTGAACTTCGGTAAAGGTCATCAGCATGCCGGAACCGAGAAGAGCCATCGGCGGTACTCCCGAGTGCAGAAATCTAAAGCGCTTTAACGATATCCTCGCACATCTTTTTGGCGTCGCCAAACAGCATCATGGTATTGTCATTGAAGAAAAGCGGGTTATCGACGCCCGCATACCCGCTGGCCATCGAGCGCTTCACGAACATGACCATGCGGGCACGATCGACCTCCAGCACCGGCATGCCATAGATCGGCGAGCTGGTATCGGTGCGCGCCGCCGGGTTTGTGGTATCGTTCGCGCCGATGACAAAGGCGACGTCCGTCGTCGCGAAGTCCCGGTTGATATCGTCCATCTCCAGCACGTCGTCATAGGGTACGTTCGCTTCCGCCAGCAGCACGTTCATGTGACCAGGCATGCGACCCGCAACCGGATGGATGGCGTAACGGACGCGCACACCCTCGCTTTTGAGAATATCCACCATCTCGCGCAGGGCGTGTTGTGCCTGGGCCACCGCCATGCCGTAGCCGGGCACGATGATGACACTGCCGGCGTTCTTGAGCATGAAGGCAGCGTCATCCGCATTACCGGCCTTCACCGGCCCCAGTCCCGCAGCAGCAGCGCCGGAAGGACCGGCACTCTCCCCGCCGAACCCGCCGAGAAGCACGCTCGCCAGGGAGCGGTTCATTCCCTTGCACATGATGTAGGACAGAATAGCGCCGCTCGCGCCGACAAGCGCGCCCGTGATGATCATCAGCGGGTTGTCGAGAGTGAAACCGATGCCGCAGCTCGCCCAGCCGGACAGCGAGTTCAGCACGCTGATGACCACCGGCATGTCGGCACCGCCGATGGGCAGCACAACCATGACACCCCAGACCAGACAGATGACGACAAGCAGCCAGAACAGCCCTTCACCGCCCCAGCCGGAAAAAGCAATGGCCGCGAAGACCAGGATGAGGGCTAGGAAACCATTCACCGCCTGCTGACCGGAAAAGACCACGGGCGTTCCGGTCATCAGCCCGTGAAGCTTCGCGAATGCGATGACTGAGCCCGAAAATGTCACCGCGCCGATGGTTGCAGACAACATCATCTCGACCAGGCTGCTGGTCGGGAGGCTGTCGCCGGAGGGAATGCCATACAACGCCGGGGAATGCAGCGCTGCGCCCGCGATGAACACCGCTGCCAGACCCACCAGCGAATTGAACATCGCAACGAGCTGCGGCAGTTCCGTGATCTTCACCCGCAGGGCCACGAACATGCCGATGGCCCCGCCGATGGCAATGCCGCCCAGGACCATGATGAAGGTCGTGATCTGCGGCAGCAGCAGGGTGGCACCGATGGCGATCGCCATGCCGATCATGCCAATGAGATTGCCGGTCCGAGCGCCTTCCGGTGAGGCGAGGCCGCGAATAGCCAAGATGAAGCAGATCGCCGAAACCAGATAGGCGAGGTTGATGGCGTTCACGCTGATCACGGATTCAGCCCTTCTTCTTGAACATGTCGAGCATGCGATGGGTGATGATGAATCCGCCGAAAATATTCACGCTAGCCAGAATCACCGCTAGAAAGCCCAAAATCTTCGACGTGCCAATCAGGGCCGGGCCAGCGGCAATCAACGCGCCCACGATGACAACGCCAGAAATCGCATTCGCCACGCTCATCAACGGGGCGTGCAGAGCCGGGGTTACCCTCCAGACGACGTAGTAGCCCACGAAGCAGGCCAGGGCGAAAACCGTCAGGCCGAAGATAAAAGGGTCCACCCCGCCGGCCGAATCGCCGAGCGCGGCCGTTTGGTTCGCGAGCGTCGCGGCTTCTTCGGCAACGTCCCGCGCTTCGGCCGCGATTCCTTCCAGGCGCTCGGAAAGATTAGCCGCCTCTTCATTCAGGCGGGCGGCTTTTTCGGTGGTTGTAGCAGCCATGCCCTACTCCTTTTTCTCGAGCAGCACGGGATTGGTGATCGCGCCGTCCCGACACAGGAGAGAGGACGAGATGATCTCGTCCTCCCAATCGATCTTCAACTCTTTGGTCTCGCTATCGACTAGCGGACTCAGGAAATTCACGATGTTCCGGGAATAGAGGGCGCTAGCGTCGGTTGGCACCCGCCCCGGCAGGTTTATGTCCCCGATGATATGGACGCCGTTGAATTCAACCGTTTCGCCGGCCCTGGACGGCTCCACATTACCGCCCTGGGCGACCGCCATATCGACAACGACGGAGCCTGGCCGCATCGCTTCCACCATCTGGCGGCTCATCAGGACAGGAGCAGGGCGCCCGGGAATGAGTGCGGTGGTGATGACCATGTCGGTGCGGGGCAGCACCTCCATCAGCTTCTCCGCTTGGCGCACGCGGTAGTCGCTGGACATTTCCCGCGCATAGCCACCCCTGGTCTCCGCCATGCGCGCTTCCTCCGATTCCACATCGACGAAGGTGGCGCCCAGTGATTCGACTTGCTCGCGCGCAACTGGCCGCACGTCCATGGCCGAGACAACAGCGCCGAGGCGGCGAGCGGTGGCGATCGCCTGGAGTCCCGCCACGCCTGCGCCCAGCACGAGCACCCGGGCCGGGGCGATTGTGCCCGCTGCTGTTACCATCATCGGAAACGCCCGGCCGAATGCAGCGGCGGCCTGGATCACGGCGGAATATCCACCAAGATTCGCTTGAGACGACAGCGCATCCATCGTCTGCGCCCGAGTGATGCGGGGAATGAATTCGAAGGCAAAGGCACTTACGCCGGTGACGGCATAAGCCTCCAGCCGTGCATGATCGGCGTAAGGACTGAGGAAACCCAAGAGCAGCGCGCCTTTCTTGGCGCCAGTGAGGGAATCGGGTGCCGGCGGCTGCACGGTTACCAGGATGTCCGCTTCCGACCGCGCCATGGCCGCGTCACTCGCAATCGACGCGCCCGCTTCCTCAAGGACCCAATCCGGCATTCCTGCCTTTTGACCCGCACCCGCCTCGACAACAGTTTCGATGCCGAGACCGGCAAGCCGCTTGATGGCATCCGGGCTCGTAGCCGTCCGGGTCTCGTCCGACGGCTCCTTGGCCACAAACAGTTTCACGATTAGGCATCCATCTATATCCAGTGGCGCGGACCCTAAGCCATCTTTATTGCCTGCGCCAGCGCCAGACTTGTGCCGACCCGGTAGGCGCAACATCCAAGTGTTTTGCATTGTCAGGACAAAACGGCAGTTGGTTTGCATTTGGGACTGCTCCAAATGATCGGGTTCTTTCGCCAGCCGATGCACGGAGCCGCGAAATTCTTGATGCCGCTCGAACACAGTCATTCGCCGCGTGCCATTCATGACCGGATCCATGGTCGGAAGAAGAACAGCTATCTGGGCGACTGGATTCTGGGCGGGATAGACGGTGCGGTCACGACCTTTGCCATCGTGGCAGGCGTCGTTGGCGCGGCGCTAGAAGCCAACATCATCATCATCCTGGGGTTGGCCAACCTGCTGGCGGACGGCTTCTCCATGGCGGCGAGCAATTACAGCGCGGTGAAGTCCGACGTGGATGACATCGAACGTCTCTGGGCGATGGAGGAGCACCATATCCGCGAAGTGCCTGAAGGGGAGCGCGAAGAGATACGGCAGATCTTGATGGCGAAAGGCCTCAGCGGTGGAGCCTTGGAGCAGGCCGTGGACGCAATTACCGCCAATGAGCGCACCTGGATCGAGACGATGCTGGTCGACGAGTTTGGCGTCCTGCCGGAAACCCGCAATCCCCTGAAAGCAGGGTTCGCCACCTTCAGCGCCTTTGTGGTTTGCGGGGCAGTGCCGCTCCTGCCGTTTGTATTCGCCATCGCCGACCCGTTCCGGTGGGCGGTCGTAGCGACGGGCGTCGTGTTCTTCATAATAGGCGCGGCAAAGTCACTTTGGGCACTGACGCCCTGGTACCGCTCTGGCCTGGAGACGCTGGCGATTGGTTTGGCGGCTGCCGGTGTGGCCTACGGCGTAGGCTATTGGCTGGAAGGACTCGTCGGGTGAGGATAATCGTCAACTCTTTCACTTGCCCACCTTTTCATTCGTTGAGGCACGCCCCATGAACGCACACACCGGTCCCCTCCTGCTGCTCGTTCAGGCCAATATCGCGCCCGAGCAAGAAGACCGCTTCAATAGTTGGTACTACCATCATGTGCCGAAGCTGCTGGAAATTCCCGGCTGGCTTTGGGGGAAGCGCTATGTCGGCGTGAAAGGGGACACCAAGTATCTTGCGCTGTACGCGGTCAAGGACATGGATGCCATGGCGCTCGTGATGGCGGCAAACCCATCACTGAAGGACAAGCGGGCCGTAGAGGAACGAACGCGGTTCGACGCCATTTCCGGCAAGACCGACGTTGTCTCCAACGTGTACGAGCAGATCAGCGGCAGCCACCTCGGCAATCCGCTGTTGAAGGGCGATCACTATCTGAGCGTTGTCATGGCGGACTGTGCCGATCCCGAGAGGGAGGCGGAATGGAACGCCTGGTACGATCACAGCCATGTGCCGAACCTGGTAAAGATTCCAGGCTATCTCTCCGGCGCCCGGTTCCGGGTAAAGAGCGACCCGCGCTTCGGCGACAAACGCATGGGGCCGAAATATCTGGCGCTCTACGAGTGGGAGGGCCTGCACTGCCTGCACACCCTCGGCGATCCGGAGACGATGCGGCCGGAGGCGCGGGCGGAACTGGCGGAATGGCATGGCTATGGCCTGCCGTTGGCTGCCGAGACCGCCTGGAACGTCTATCGCCCGATAGCGAGCCACTGGTCCTATCGCTAGGGGAGGGGCGGGTTAATTGCCTTCGACGTAGTCGAACGTATCGCTGCGGCTCGGTTGAGCTGCTGCGTGCGCCGCGCCCTCCTGGACGACGGGGCTGCTCAGTTGCCGGTACAGGTCGATCGTGGCCGCTCCGGCTTCCGGATCAGCGAAGCGCCACAGCCCGTTGATGGCGCCCTTGGCGATCAGGGCGAAGACGGCGGACTCAATCGCCTGGCGAACCGCCACGTGCATCGGCTCGTTCACGGAAAAACCGGCATCGATCTCCAGCAGTTCCTCGAAGCCGACAAACTTGAATACGTTTGACTGCAGTTTGAATGAGAAAAGGGTTTTGCGCACACGCACCGATTCGACGATTTCGCCCGTCTTGACGCTAACGGCTCTCAGATAGACGGAAACCTCGTGCGCTCGGTACTCGGTGTTGGCCCCGATGCCAAGGAACCGGGCGCCGAGACCGCCGGTCAACCGATTCGTGTCGAAGGAAATGATTCCGCCTTCCAGAAGCACCCCGCTGAACGTCAGCGGTTGCAGAGGCACGTTGGCGCCGAACTGCTCGCGCGTGGCCCGGATGATCTTTCGTTCCTGCAACAGATTCTGCAGGGACCGGCGCTCCAGCACCTTGAACCAGGAGCCGCTGCCAGCATGGAATGCGGCATCCACCAGAACGGCGGCACCGCCTTGGGTGACGGCGGTGGAGAGTTCGGCGACGTTTGGGTTGTCTTTCCGCTGGCCGGTCTGGTCCGCGAAGGAATAAACCGCTACCGTCAGCGGTTGGGTCGGCGGGGGGAGATCCAGCAGGCGCTTGGTCGTCGCCAATTCGGTCATGATGCGCGGCGCCGGGCCCAGGTTGTCGATGCCGGACTGGCTGCCCGTAAGCAACCCCGCGCAAACCAGGGCGGTCGCGAGCAATCGAAGCATATGCATGGTTTGAAAACCTGGCGGGGTTAGAATGCCGGAGCGGGAACGATCAGGCTGGTGGTAGCGCCGGTCTCGAGGTCGGTCAGCGTGATTGCGACCTCGTCAGCGCCACGGCGCTCGAAGAAAATCTGCTGCTGGCCGACGGTGAACTCGCCGCTTTCCTCCTGGTTTTCGCCGAAGATCCTGTCCGTGATTTCCTGGGAGGTGCGGCTGAGGATGCGGCGTTCGAGCGACTGCACGAACTGCTGCTGGGAGGTCAACGGCGTGAACGCGCGGTTGTCGAACTGGTTCTGCTGTTGAGCGATGGAAAGCAGGTGGCTGCTGTTGAACGGATTGCCGCCGAACGACGGATTGACCGGCGTGTAAACCAAGTCCTCCCCACCGGCCCGTCCAGCCGCCAGGCTGGCCAGGATCACCGCAGACACGACCCATGTGCGTTGCATTTTCCCCATCGCAGTCTCACCCATTCTTTAGCGAATACAAGGGTAAGCCTTACCTGTAAGCGGCATATCCTGCAACCAATAGGTTTTCCGTAGCCGAATAAATGGCTTCACGGTGAATTCTCAGGATTATCGAGAGACAAAAATCATATGAAATCAAATAATTGTGTTGCGAGAAAGAGTTGTAGTACTCGGATGTATGGTCATCTATTGTTGACAACAAGGCTGCACCCAATACCATTGGATACGATGATGTTCGGGGAAATAAAGATCAAGATCTGCCGTCGCTAACTCTCGGAAATCATAGGCGGAAATGGAACAGCGGGCGAAACGGGGAGATCACCCATTGGGGCAGTCTATGATGTTGGTGGAAAAGCGGTTGGCTCAGGTGCCCGACCTGATGACCGAACTTCATCGCCTAGATATTGAATTTTGGGGCAATATCCGAACCGGCGCGGTATTCAGATGTGTCGCTGCCGCAAATTGGCGGGATGGCCGGCCGGGCAAGCTCAGCGGGATCGCGGCGACGCTAAACTTCGGGGTGGCGACCGTGCACAGCCATCTGGCGGTTCTGAAGGACTGGCAGGATCCGGTGACGGGGGAACAGCTGCCTCTCGTCGGCCGGGTGACAGGCGGATACAGCCTGACACCGGCAGGCGACACCCGGATGCGCGAATGGGCGGCGGCGGCGGTGGCGATCGTCTGGCGCTATTGCCCGGTTACGGGGGCAGAATCAGAAGGGGAGGGAGAGGGAGCGCTGAAGTCATCGCTGCCGCCCTCGCTCCACTGGGCCATGGCGCCGCCCCGGCTCGATGCGGATTAGGCCGATTTTCGCCAGCCGAACAGCCTACATGCGTATCTGGCCGGGATTTTCGTGTGCCGAACGCCGTTCGATTGTGCCGCCGACCCCTCCCTGTTGCACTTCGGGGCAGTCGGCGGAGGGGCCGCCGGCAGAAGGCCCGGTTCGGACAAGAACCGGCGAATGCATGCAAGGAGACGTCGCATGAACTTCCGTACACTTCTCACCACAGCCAGCGCCGCCGCCGTCGGCCTGGGCCTGATGGCCGGTTCCGCGGTTGCTGGGGGCAACGACCTAGTAATCCAGCAGCTTTCCAACCGTGGTTTCGTCAGTGGCTCCCAGACAGGGAATAACAACGAAAGCTTCATTCGGCAGGAAGATGTCGGGAACGGGGCTAGCGTTCCCCAGATCGGCAACAACAACGACATGCTGGTCATCCAGGAAACGAAACGCAATTTCGCTGAAGCGGCCATGGGTGGTGGCGGCAACGGTAACCGCACCGCGATTATTCAGAAAGGCGGCAATGACAATCTGACTATTGGCCCGAACCCGAGCGGCGGTGCCGGAGGACAGGGCAACAACAACACGTTCGCCTCAGTCCAAAACGGCGGGAACAACGTTATTAATGGTGGTGGCGCCCGGTCTGGCAGTACGGGCCTCGCGGGAGATTCCCGATTTGATTTCTCAGTTCCCGATATTACGACGCTCGGAACGGTTGATGCTGGCTTGATTCCAGCGGGCCTCCCTGCAGGCGGTGGCTCCGGTCATGCAGTTTTTGCTGGCTCGAACAATGTTACTGCGCTTGGCCAAGTCGGCAGCGATAACCGCTTTGGCGTGATGACCGTGGGCAATGACAACAGTATCGTTGGTAATGGCGCGGGAACGATCACCGTTCTTGACATGAATGCGGAGGTTGCCGCCAAGGGCGCGAGCGGCAATTTCTTCGACAAAGGGCTCAGCGATACGGCGATCGATGAAACGGATGCGACAGCAAGCCTTGGACTGATGGGCTTTGCAACGGGTGGATTTGCAACGCAGGAAGGCGTCGGTAACGTCGCGCATCTCATTCAAGTCGGCGACAACAATACCATCGCTTTCAATCAAATTAGCAATGGTAATACCGCACAGATTTACCAGCAGGGCAATCTGAACGGGGCGATGGCCACGCAGAATTAATATTCGATCTGGAGCGCTGGCGTTGGGATTTCCAGTTCCTGACGCTGGCCCTTCGCTGACAGGTTCGCCTGGAGGTAGTTATTAAAAA
>CAYYSC010000047.1:0-12714 GCA_964474065.1 uncultured Rhodospirillales bacterium
GGCACGGGCACGCTTCGGCCCTCGTCAAAATGACGCAGGGGTATGTTTCGGGGCAGTAAGTGAGGGGTTGGCTGTGGCCGCAGCGCTACGCATGGTTGCAGTTATCTGACTGTAGGCAAAAGAGAATCCGCGAGAGCTGGATTATCCCTACAATGATACGTAATGTGTTTCTCTGTGCAGGGCTTCGGTAAATTTTTTTATGTCAGACGCGTATGAACCTATTGCTGTTTTATGCAACCATATGTTAACACCCTGAATTACAAAAATTGCTTTCGTTAGAAAATCACCACCGCCCAACCAAGGGTTGTGTTCGCGACTGTGGAGTTAGGAGGGATTTTTATGTCTTTTGAAAATAGCGCGCAGCCGACAATCTTTGCGCCTGTCGTCGACTCGCCTGCATTCGAGCCAACGGACCCCGGTTTCTCGGGGGGGTCGCAATGGTACCTGGACGATGGCACGGTCGCCGAAGCATCCCTAAACATTACAGGGGTATGGGACGATTACCGCGGCGGCGGCATTACCATCGCGGTTATCGACGACGGGATAGAATACTCCCACCCCGATCTCGTAGCGAACTCGGACCCTTCTCTGGGCGACAATCTTGTCGGCCACGAGACAACGGGCGCGGACGACGGAAATGTGGTCGACAGCGACGATAAGCACGGCACAACGGTCGCCGGTGTCATTGCCGCTGACGACGACGGCCAGGGGGTGGTGGGTGTCGCGCCCGACGCCACCATTGCGAGCATGAGGATCGGTTTTGGTTCCGACCACAGTTCATGGCAGGTATGGGAAGCATTTCTTAATGCCAAGGACTTCGACATCGTTAACGGCAGTTGGACTTATAGCGGGTATTTTTTCGACAATTTTAACGACGCAGACTCCTTCGGATCCCAAGTAAACCCGTTCGTCTTCATCAACGACGAACTGATCAACGCGGTAGACCAAGGCCGCGGCGGCCTCGGAACGCTGTTTTTTATGGCGGCAGGAAATGACAAGTCCGTTAACGGCTTGCCAGATCAGGACGTCAATTATCACGGCATGACCAGTTCGCCGCACACGATTGCGGTTGGCGGATTTTCCAAGCAGGGATCGCTCACCTCTTTCTCGACGCCGGGCGCGGCGGTCCTCGTCTCCGGCCCCGCGACCTCTATCCGGACCACGGACCGGGTTGGGTCGGAGGGCTTCGTCAGCGGTGACACGGTCGCGAAGAGCGGTACGTCCTATGCGGCCCCGGCGGTTTCCGGCGTCGCCGCGCTGATGCTGGAGGCCAACCCCGATCTCGGCTACCGCGACGTGCAGGAAATCCTGACCCTCAGCAGCGAACTGGTTGCATCCGGCCACTCCGGTTGGGCGATCAACGGCTCCAGCAATTGGAACGGTGGCGGCCGCCATGTGAGCCATGACGCCGGGTTTGGTTCGATTGATGCGCACAACGCCGTGCGTCTGGCGGAAACCTGGGACCGGCAAAGCACCTACGCCAATCTGGCCGAAGCGACAGTGGGCAGCGGCGCTGTCGGGGTCACGCTGGACCGGAACACGTTCACGGATACGATCACGGTCGGCGATCTGGGTATCGACCTAGACCAGGTGGTCCTGCACTTGGACATGGATCATACGCGCATCGGCGAACTGTTCGTCACGCTAACCTCGCCCGATGGCACCACGTCCATTCTGATGAACAACGCGGGCGGCGGCAGGGCCTTCGCCTCCACCTTCATCGACGAGTACGAACTGACGAGCGTTCAGTTCTGGGATGAGGATATCGCCGGCGACTGGACCATTTCGATCACGGACAACGATTTTAACGCGAATGACGGGCACCAGGATACCGGCGTTCTCCACGATTGGGCCCTCACTTTCCTTGGCGATGCCGCCACCGACGACGACGTCTACGTCTATACCAGCGAGTACAGCGTTTACGGGGGCGAGACCGGTCGGCAGACCCTTGCCGATGGTGCCGGCGTGGACACGATGAACTTCGCGGCGATCCAGGAGGATCTGACGATCGACCTGGCGCCCGGCTCCACCATGACCTTGGCGGGCAACCCGCTTACCATCGACGCGGGCACGAGCATCGAGAATGCGGTCGGCGGTGACGGCAATGACGTTCTGATCGGGAACGGCGCTGACAATTACCTGCGCGGAATGCGCGGCGACGATATTATGACCGGCGGCGTGGGCGATGATCTGCTGGATGGCGGCACGGGCGTCGATCTTGTTGTCTACGATGCCGCGTTCGACACGTTTACCCTGACCCTCAGCGGGACGACGGTAAGCGTCGTCGACAATTCGGGCCTCCTGGGTACGGATACGTTGATCGACATGGAGACGGTGGTCTTCAGTGACGCGACTTACACGGTCGGCGACCCGTTGGACACCACGAGCCCGCCGCCTGCCGAGGACCCGATCCCTGCCGAGGACACGAGCGACAGCGGCGGTTCTACCGGTGACGGTTCCGGTGGCGACAGTTCGGGCGACGACAGCGGTTCCGGCGGGACCAGCGATCCGACGGACCCCGATCCGACTGGCAAACCGGCAGTCGTTGTGCCCGCCGTTACGCATTCCGGAACTGGCGCTGGCTTTGAGACCGTGACGGGCGACAACGGCGACAATGTCTTGTGGGGCGGCGGCGGTAATTGGGACAAGCTCGAAGGCGGGCTTGGCAACGACGCCTACATTATCGACAACCTCAAAGTCAGTATCCGTGACGGTTCCAAGGAAGGCGAGGACACGATCTATACCGATTTGGCCTCCTACAGCCTTCCGGTGAATATCGAGCGGATCGTTCTGCTGGAAGCTGCCGGGGACGTCGATGGCCACGATGGCGACAACTATATCGAGGCCAACGACCTCGCAAACGTGATCGACGGCAAGAACGGCCGTGATGAAATCCACGCCTGGGGCGGCGACGATACAATCATTGGCGGCGGCGGCAATGACGTCATCGACGGCGGTTCCGGGGTGGACACCGCAGTTTTTGCGGGAGCACTTGCCGACTACCTCATCAAGGAGCATTCGGACGGCACCCTCACCGTGCTGGACATGGTCGGTGGCGACGGCATGGACCGGCTGATCCATGTGGAAAACCTGCAATTCAGCGACCAGACCGTCGCCTCGCCGAATGCCGTTGCGGATCCTTCCAGCTTGGCCGAAGTCGGCTGGCTCCCGCACCCGTCGGGCTATGCCCCGCCTGCTCCGACGATCCTTGGGACGCTGGACAGCTTTGAAAACCTGGTCGGCACAGCTGGAGATGACGTTTTGTACGGGGGTGGTGGCGATGCCGATACGCTGACCGGCGGCGATGGGAATGATGTGTATTTAGTTACCAGTAACGATATCTATACCCAAGAATTCAATGGCGGCGGCACCGACACGGCGATTGTTTCGGCTGAAACCTATCAGAACCACGGCGCGGTCGAGGTCGTTTACATGATGTACGGCGCCGCGACCGTCTATGCGGGGGACGGCAGCAATACCGTTTACGGCAACGAGCTTTCGAACTTTATCCACGGCGAGGCGGGTTCGGACACAATATTCGCCTACGACGGAGATGACCAAATCTTTGGCGGCAGCGGCGACGATAATGTCGAGGGAGGCGCTGGCAACGATGTCATCGACGGCGGCAACGGGAATGATACGGCTACCTATACAGGCGACTTTATCCAGTACACGGTGACCGAGAACACCGACGGGTCCGTGACGGTCATCGACTCTACCGGGGCGGAGGGAACCGACACGCTGCTGAACATCGAACGCATCGCGTTCGCGGATCAGCTTTACGTCGTTGGGCAGACGTCTGTAGCGGTTGGCGATGGTACGGCCAAACCGGCGGTTGTTCTGCCGCCAATAACCCATGCCGGCACGGCCGCGGGCGGCGAGACGATCACCGGTGATGACGGAGACAACGTCCTTTCCGGCGAGGGCGGCCAGTGGGACAAGCTGGAAGGGTTCAACGGTGACGACGCCTATATCGTTCAGGGCAATGAAAACGTCGTCATCAAGGAAACGTCACACGGCGGTGTCGACACCCTCTACACGAACGCAAGCGACAGCGCGATGGCCAACAATGTCGAGCTTGCATACCTGCTCGACAGCGCGCTGAACCTCCAGGGCAACGACTCCGCCAACTATGTCGAAGGCAACGACCTGGGTAACGTAATATCCGGAGCCGATGAAAACGACACCCTGCTTGGATGGGGCGGCGACGACTTCCTGTCAGGCGGCGCCGGCAATGACGTGATCAACGGAGGCGATGGCGCCGATACGGCCACCTTCTCCGGACTTTCCACGGATTACTTCATCGAGGTGCAGGGCGATGGGACGCTGACGGTCCTGGATCTTGTCGGCTTGGAGGGTACGGACCGCTTGGCGAACATCGAGTTCCTGCAATTTACTGATCAGACGCTTTCGGCGCCGGCTTCGGGATCGTTCGATGCTTCCGAGAGCGTGTTTGCCCGGCTTCCCGGTGCGGATGGAATGTTGCCGCCGGCGGTTACTCATTCGGGGACCTTGGCCAGCTACCAGCAGACCAGCGGCACTGACGGCAACGACGTATTGGCTTCCGGCGGCGGCTATCTGAACACATTGACCGGGGGGAATGGCGACGATGCTTACCTCATCGACAACACCTCGACCCGGATCCAGGAATACGTGAACGGCGGGAATGACACAGTCTACACCTATGCCGCCGTTACTGATCTCAATGCCGACATTGAGACCTTCTATATGATGTACGGATCGTTGTCGCTAACCGCAGGGGATAACCAGAACACCATTTATGGGAATGACCACGACAACTTCATCTTTGCTGGCGGCGGCGATGACACCCTGCTCGGCGGCGCCGGTTCGGATACTGCCGGCTTCGCGGGAGATTTCGCAGACTTTGCAGTCGCCTACACCGGCACCGGCACGACGATCACTGTCACCGACCAGGGTGGCAATGGTCAGGGGTCGGACACGCTGACCGATGTCGAATTCCTGGAGTTCAGCGACCAAACCATTGCGGTCGACACCCTGGGCTTGTTTTAGCGCGGGCGGTCGGGCCCAGCCCGATGGATTGCCACAATCCATCGGGCTGCGGTTTCTTCAAGCTATCCCCTAACGACGCGATGGTTCGCGGCATCTGCAGCGTCCAGCGTCTTTCGCACTTTGCATTTGAGCGTCGGCGGCTCCCTGGCGGCTCTTTCGGGCTTGATGCAGCCGGCCCCTATCTCTGTATTTACGGGCCATCCATTACGCGCCGGCGATGTGGCGGAGCCGCGCCGGGCCAGGTTCGAGCAGGATTGACCGTTCGGCAAACGCGCCCACCACTCGGATCCGGCGGCGGAGCTCGCCGATAACTGCACGAGCCGTGGTTGCAGCTGCCGTCCGGTTTTGGATGGAGTTGAATATGCGGCTAGCCAACTGCACCTTCGCCGATGGTAGATGACCGAACAGGGTGCGGTAGAAATGAACGATGTAGCGCTGTCAGCGGGCCTTCGGTAAGTAGTCTTCGACTCTCACCACCGGCCGCCGCAAGCGCCCGGGGCGATCAACTCGAAACCCTTGAGGCCGCGGTCCACCAGATGACGCGAGAACGCCGACCAGCCGGACTTGTCCTCTTTGGCGCCTTCGAAGATGCCCGGGATTTCCCGGTAACCCTCGGCATCCAGCACGGCACTCAGGGCTACTTCTACCGTGCCCCTCACGATCTGGCCCAGACGGTCGCGGATGCGGGCCTCATCGACCTGGATAACCTGCCCGATCATTCCGTTTCTGTCCTTTCGTCCATTTCCGGTTCGTCTCAGTCAGCCTGATTGGAAGCGTCACGCTCTGCAAATGTGCGAAAGATCACGGCCGTTATCGCGAAGGCAGACTACAGCGGGAGGGCGGTTGGGCGGCCAGAGATCTCGAGGCCGTGCCGAGCGGTAGGCGGATGGCCAGCTTGAACTCTCGCTTTGTTATCGGCGTTGCGGGTCAAAAAGAGAACAGCGCCCCGAGCCGGTCATGCCTCGGGACGCCGTCACAGCGTGAGTGGCCGCAACGGCCTTGTGCCGTTGTTCTCGGCTAGGCGTGCGCCTGCGGCCGTTCGATCTTGCGGCGGAAGTCATTGGCGAACATGGTGCGCGTGAACCGGCCCAATCCTGCCGCGTGTTCGCCAAACGTATCGATGCGGGAGAGCAACACCGACTTTACCGCCGGGTCGACGCGTGTCGGGAAACGTTCCCGCTGTGCGTAGCGGAATTCCCGAAGCGGCTTTTGGAAGCCGGTTTGCCGCCAAGCCTCCACGTCATATTCCGTATCCCATACCGGCTCCGTATCCAGCGTGGCCTTGAATGGCACATGCAGCAAAACGGACCGGTAGTAGTTACAGATGGCGCTGAGCATTTCCTGGCTGTCCGCATCCGCCGGATCGAGCAGATCGGAAACCGCTTGCTGCAGGAATGCCAATGTGTCGTTGAGGACGATGAAGCGCCCAATCATCGAGTACTTGCTCAGCAGATTGCCGCCGACATCGCCCGCAATCAGGCCATCATAATTTTCCGCAGCCCAGGCAACGCATTCCTCGCGCGTGTCGAAGAGTTCCTCCTGGTTCTCCCGCACGAAATCGTCGATAGCGGTGCGGAAACCGGCCGGCGCATGGTCGAGGATATCGAGCATATGGGCCATGACGGCGAAAGGCCGGATGCCCTTTTCCTGCGCTAGCTTGAACGCCTCCGCGAAGTTGTCCTCGTAGGAATAAATGGTGAGCAGCAGGTGGAAAACGCGGGCATCCAGGTAATCCTGAAAGGAAAAATCGTTGGTCTGGGTGACCATTTCCTCCGTTTCCACCACGAAATCGCCCGTGTATTTGCCAAGACAGCGGGCGACGACCCGGTGCTTCGTCTCCAGCCCGAACCGCCGCCGGCTGTCGGGGTTGGACAGGGGCGCGCCGTGCAAAAGCATGAGCTGGTGCGCTGCCACCCTGCTAACGCCGCTCTCGAGCAGATCGTCCACGGCTTTCATGAAGGAAGCCTTGGTCTCGCCGGGCAGGCACAGGATCAGCTCGCCGTAGGATTGCATGCCCTGGGAGCGCAGTTCGCTTTGGATTTCCGTATAGGTGTCCAGGCTGATATTGTCCCGCTGGATATTCTCCAGCACTTCCGGGTTCATGGACTGGACCGAGGCTGTCATCGGCAACCGGCCCTTGGCCTTTTTCATGACCTTGATGATGCGCTCGCCGCGGTTCTTGCCGGTGGTCGTGCGGATATATTTCGGCCAATCGTATTGTTCGATCAGATGGCCGATATAGTCGGCGACTTCCTCGTCCTGCACGTACATGCCGAAATTGTCGTCCGCAAAGCACAACGGGCTGGCGCGATTGATCCGGGCGACGATGTAATCGAGGTCGGCCTTCACCCGCTCGAACGAATGCCGGAACACCTTGGAGTTCGAACGCACGGCAGAATTGCAGAAGGCGCACGTAAAGGGACAGCCGCGCGCCAGTTGCATCAGCGCGTAGTAGCCTGTGTTGAAGAACTTATCCATGAAGCCGTTGAGGTAGGGGGAGGGGATTTCGTCCAAATCCCGGATCCGCGGCACCTCGGCGCCGCGGACGATCTCCCCGCTCTTCGGGTCGACCCAGACGGCGCCTTCCACGGCTTCCTCGAACATGCCTTCGCGCCGCATGCCGACGTCGATAAAGCGCTGAACCGTGTTTAGGAAGGCGGTCTCGCCTTCATAAGTCGGCCCGCGGACGTGGATGTCGATCTGGGGCATGGTTCGCACCCAATCGTTCTGTTCCTCTTCCGTCAGGGGAAAATTCGGGCCGCCCATCAGGGTGAGCACGTTCGGCTTCGCGGCCTTCACATACTCCGCCATCGCCTCCGCGAGGCGGTGATTCCAGGCATAGCTGGAAAAGCCGATCACATCCGGTGCAGCGCGGTCGATGGCCTGTTTCAACTCCTGAGGTTCGCGGAAAATGTCCACTTCCAGGGGCGTGGGCGATTTCGCATAGGCGCTGGCGTAGGCTGCCAGATTCCCCACGCCCAGGGGATAGGTATCCGAGGTTGCTGTAACCAAGTTGTGACCCAGATCGGCCAGATACATTTTCATCGGCAGCCGCTCCCATTTATACAGCCATTGGTTGCCAGCTCTTATAGTATGCGGTCCATTATACCGTCAAGGTTGTTATGGAGACGCCTTGCCAACGACGCATATATTAATATCGCATTGTGCCCATTTTGGCACTACAGAAACACTGTTCCCCCATCAACCATGATGGTTTGTCCGGTGACGAACTTGCTGGCGTCGCTGGCGAGATAGACGATGGTGCCGACCAGATCTTCCGCCTCAAGGTTGCGCTGCAGCGCCTGGCCTTGGGCGATGACGTTTGCGGCCTTGTGCAGTCGTTCACCGAAGAATTCCTTCGTGCCCTCCGTCATCACTGCCGACGGCGCAACCGCATTGACCCGGATCCAGTCCCGGCCGACCTCACGCGCCATCGCCCGGGTCATGCCGATGACGGCCCCCTTGCTCATGGCGTAGTGCACGCCGAACGGAAAGCCATAGACGGCGGCAAGCGAGGAAATGTTGACGATGGAGCCACTGCTCTGGCTCCGCATCGGTCCGATGACCGCCTTGCAACAGTGCCAGATGCCGGTGATATTCACGTCCATCATTTTCTGCCACTCGGCCGGCTCCAGGGAATCGAAGCGGCCGCCCTTCATGTCGGCGTAAAGAGCGGCGTTGTTCACCAAGGCGTCGATCCGGCCGAATGTCTCCATGGCCGCGTCTGCCATTGCCTGCGCCGACGCCATGTCGGTCACGTCCAGGTGCACGCCCAGCGCCGTGCCGCCCACCGCTTCGATGGCGCTGACCGTCTCGCCGCAATCGCGCAGGTCGCCGACGACGACGTTCGCACCCTCTTTCGCCAGCGCCTCCGCGTAGGCGCGGCCGAGTCCGCGGGCCGCTCCGGTGACGATGGCGGTCTTGCCGGCCATTGACGTGGTGGGCATGCGATCGTTTTCCTCGGTTGTTGTCTCTCGATATTGCCGTCCCGGCGGGGTTCTATTCCTTGATCTTCTTCACCCAGCCCAGCCCCTCGACCGTCCCAGCCTTGGGCCGGTATTCGCAGCCGACCCAGCCGGTATAGCCAAGTTCATCCAGGTAGTGCAGCAGCCGCCGGTCATCCAGTTCACCGGTCGTGGGCTCGTTGCGGTCCGGTACGCTGGCGGTCTGGACATGGCCGATCAGCGGCAGGTGGCTGGCCAGGCTCATCATCACGTCGCCGGACATGATCTGGCGATGATAGATGTCGAACTGCAGTTTCAGGTTCGGCGCACCGACCGCTGCGATCAGGGCGGCCGCGTCTTCGACATAGTTCAGATAGTAGCCAGGGATATCGCGAGTGTTGATCGGCTCGATCAGCACGTCCACGTTGCGGCCCGCGGCCGTCTCCGCCGCATGGGTTAGGTTGGCGGCATACGTATCCGCCACGACGCTGACATTGGCGTCTTCCCCCGGAACGCCGGCCATGGCATGCAGGCGGGGGCAATGCAGCGCCTCGGCATAGTCGAGCGCTTTTGTCAATGCCTCCCGGAATTCGGTCTTACGCCAGGGCAGGGCAGCGAAACCGCGTTCCGCATCGGTGAAGGGAAGATTGAACAGGACGACTTCGAGCCCTGCCTTTTCCCGGGCCTGGGCCACTGCCGCGGCCGGATGCTCGTAGGGAGACAGGAACTCGACGCCCGTGAAGCCATGGTCGGCAGCCGCCTGAAACCGGTCGAGGAAATCCCATTCGGTGAACATCATCGAGAGATTGGCGGCCAATTTGGACATGGGACTTCTTCCAGGCTTCGGTCTTGTCAGGTGGGGAAATGCGCGCGCAGATCGTCGATCTGCGGGGCCGTCAGGGCCCGGATCTGGTGGTTCTGCAGGAGCAGGAACAGCTTCGCTGTCTCCTCCAATTCCTCTGTCGCGTACATGGCGTCGTCCAGCGACTTTCCGGCCACCACCGGCCCATGATTGGCGAGCAGCACGGCCGGTGTCTTGGCAATGTATTCGCGGATGGCCTCGCCAAGTGCCGGATCGCCCGGGCGGAAATAGGGGATCAGCGGCAGGGTCCCGATCTTCATGACGTAGTAGGCGGTGAGTGGCGGCAGCACGTTTGCCGGATTGATACCGGCGATACAGGAGACGGCGACCGAGTGCGTCGAGTGCAAGTGCACAACCGCCTGGGCGCCGCCGCGTTCCTCGTATACCGCGCGGTGCATGAAAGCCTCCTTCGAAGGCTGGTCGCCGGAGATCAGCTTGCCCTGGTCGTCCAGCTTGGCGATGCGGGCGGGGTCCAGCCGGCCAAGGCAGGAATTGGTGGGCGTCAGCAGCCAGCCATCGTCCAGCCGCACGCTGATATTGCCGGCGCTGCCGAAGGTCAGGCCACGGTCGAACAGGGCGCGCCCGTGTTCGGCCATCATCTCCCGAAGCTTGGTTTCCTCGCTCACGCCAGTACCTCGAATGCTCTTGTAAAGAAATCCTCCGCCCCGAAATTGCCGGACTTGAGCGCCAGGCATAAACCTTTGCTTTCTCCCTGAACGACTTGGGTCCAGGGGACGCCGGGATCAATCTCCGGCCCGATGGCGAGGGCGTGCACGGCGAGGCTGCCGACCACGGCCCCGGCGGTTTCGCCACCTGCAACCACCAATTGGGTCACGCCCTTGCCGACCAGGACGGGGGCCAGGCGGGCAAAGGCGTTTTCGACCACCCGGCCGGCTCGCTCCGCGCCCAATACCGACTGGGCTTCTTGCACTTTCTCCGGTGTGTCGGAGGCGACGATGGCGATGGGGCGCTCACCGAGACTGGCCACGGCCCAGGCTTCCGCCTCCGCCAAGGCCGCCTCGCTTCTGGCCAACGCCAGCGGATCGAGACGGAAAACCAGCCCTCCCTGCGCCTCGAAGGCCGCAACCTGGGCCAAGGTGGCGCGCGAGCAGGAGCCGGAAAGGATCGCGCTTTCGCCCGGCAGCGGGTCGAGCGCGGCAGGGTCGTCGTGTTCTTCCACCCGCCGTTCCGCCACCCATGCGCGGGCCAAGCCGACGCCAAGGCCGCTGCCGCCGGTAACGAGAATCAGGTCCTTGAGTGCTTCTCCCAGCACATCGAGGTCCGCGTCGTCCACGCAGTCCACGATGGCGAAGTGCCTGTTGGTGCGCCGGTGTTCCACAATCACGCGGCGTACGGCTTCCGCGCCCGCCCGGACGGCTCGGGCCGGTACCAGACCCGGCTGCGCAGCCGTCTGGGCCGCCAGCACCCGCCGCAGGTCCGGGTCGGTCATCGGGTTGAGCGGATGGTTCTCCATGCCGCTTTCGTTCAGGAGTTTATCACCGACGAAAAGATGCCCGTTGAACACCGTGCGGCCATTCACGGGCAGTGCAGGGCAGAACGGCACCCAGTCCGCCCGCAATTCCTGGGCCAGCGCCTCCGCCACGGGGCCGATATTTCCCGCGGGCGTGGAATCGAAGGTGGAGCAGTACTTGAAAAAGAATCGCCGCGCCGTTGTCTGGCGCAGCGCGTGCAGCACTTCCATTGAATGGGTGACGGCGTCCTCGGCTGGAATCGAGCGCGATTTCAACGCCACCACGATCGCGTCGGCGGCGAAGTCGTCGAAGCCGCCGGGCGGCAGACCGATGGTCTGGACGGTTCGCAGACCGCCCTTGACCAACATCGACGCCATGTCGGTGGCGCCGGTAAAGTCGTCGGCAATGCAGCCAAACCAGATAGACATCAACGCAAGCTCCAAGCGGGCGGGGGAAGCTGGCTGACAGCTTCCCTCAACCGTGCCGCTTACGCCAGGGCTTGTTCGAGATCGGCGATGATATCGTCGATATGCTCGATGCCGATGGACAGCCGCACATAACCGGGCGAAACGCCGGTGGCTTCCTGTTCCTCCGGCGAAAGCTGGCTATGCGTCGTCGTCGCCGGGTGGATTGCCAGCGAGCGCGCATCGCCGATGTTGGCGACATGATAGAGCAATTGCAGCTGGTCGATGAACTTCTGGCCGGCTTCCGCGCCGCCTTTCAGGATCATGCCCATCAGCGCGCCGTATTTACCGCCCAGGTAATGCTCGGCCCGCCGCTTGGCTTCCCCTTCCATCAGGCTGGGAAAGATCACTTTCTCGACTGCAGGATGCTTGTTAAGGTAATCAGCGACCTTAACAGCATTCTCGCAATGCCGTTCCATCCGCAGCGCGACCGTCTCGATGCCCTGCAGTGTCAGGAAGGCGTTGAAGGGCGACATGCAGGAGCCAAGATCGCGCATGAGCGTCGTGCGCGCCTTGATGATGTAGGCGACGGGGCCGATCGGCTTCACCGCCTCGGTCCATACCGCGCCATGGTAGGACGGGTCCGGTTGGTTCAAATAGGGCTGCCGATCCTTGTGGGCTTCCCAGTCGAAGTTGCCGCCGTCGATCAGCGCGCCGCCGATTGAGGTGCCGTGGCCGCCCAGGTATTTGGTGGTGGAGTAGAGTACTACCGCCGCGCCGTGTTCCAGCGGTCGGCAGATGACCGGCGCCGCGGTATTGTCCATGATGAGCGGGATGCCCAACGCCCGGCCGATTTCGGCCACTTCCTTGATGGGGAACACCCGTAGCTTCGGATTCGGCAAGGTCTCCGCATAATAGGCGCGCGTCTTGTCGTCGGTGGCTCGCCGGAAGGCTTCGGGGTCTTCCGGATCAACGAAGCGCGTCTCGATGCCCATGTCCTT
>CAYYSC010000048.1:0-12544 GCA_964474065.1 uncultured Rhodospirillales bacterium
CTATACCGAACTCGGCAAGCTGATCGGCTTCATGTTTATCCCCGGCATGGTGCTGGCTTTTCCGATGGGCTGGCTCGCCCGCTGGATGAGCGACGGCACGGCAGTGACAATGGGCCTGTTTTTCGTGGCGGCGGGAGGGGTGGTCGCCGCCGTGGCCGGCGGTTTCGACGGCATCGCTGCCGGGCGGCTCTTGACCGGCGTCGGTTTTGTTATCTGCTCGCTTTATTTCACCAAGATGGTGGCGGACTGGTTTGCGGGACGGGAGATCGCAGCCGCCATGGGCATCCTGACGATGAGCTGGCCTGCCGGCATCGCGATCAGCCAGGTGACGCACGGCTGGGTCGGACAGGCGTTTGGCTGGCAGGCGGCCATCGCTTCCGCCAGCGTTTATGGTTTTGCCGCGGCAGCGTTGGTTGCGATGACGTACCGCTCGCCGGATGGCCGCGGACACGGGCCGCGCCTCACCGGTCGGGTTCGGCTGACCCGGGCGGAATGGTGGCTGACGGGCGCGGCAGCGCTGGCTTGGTCGGGCTTCAATGCCGGTTACGCCGTCTATCTCAGCTTCGCGCCGCAAGTGCTGATCGCCGATGGCGTAGACCCGGTGGCCGCCACCGCCACGGTCAGCCTGGCAAGCTGGCTGATGATCTTCAGCCTGCCTTTCGGGGGCGCACTGGCGGACCGGACGGGTCGGCCTGGTGTGGTGCTCTATCTCTGCATGGCGGCGGCGGTTGGGGCCCTGGCGCTGCTGCCAATGCGGGACTGGACATTCGCCGCGGCGACCCTGTTCGGCCTCCTCGGCATGGCGCCTGCGGGCGTGATCATGGCGCTGACAGGGCAGGCGATGGCCCCGGAGCACCGGGCCTTCGGGATGGCAGTGTTCTACAGCGCCATGTATCCAATTACCGCACTGGCCCCGACGCTCGGCGGCTGGCTCTACGACCGGACGGGCCAGGTAGAAGCACCGCTCTGGGTGGGCATGGCGCTGTTCACCCTAACCGCCGCGTCCTATGCCTGCTTCCGGCTTATGCAACGCCGATTTTGCCATGATGCAGGGGCTGCCATGGCCGCAAGCGGTCCCGAAGCCGCCGCATCGGCAGGGCGATCGCGCACGCCGACAGGGTGACTGCAGCTGGCGGATACCTTTTCGTATGGGTGCGCAGGATAAGAAAGGGCCCTTCGTCGTCTTTCTTTTTGGGCGCGGCCCGGCATCACCCCACAGCAATTGCTTTGCCTCCTCTGAGTTCTTCAATAGAGATTGTTCGATTGCTTCGAAATGCCGGACGAGTATGGAAGAATATAATGGTATAAAACCGGAAGTTTGAAAACGATGGCGCAAGGCGTTATGCTATAAGCAAGATTGGTATATTCGCGTTGTGGTTTAGCAGCGCGACAGCAATGTGAATTGCAATCATATCAGGAGGTTCTGGTGTACTCGAAAATCATGGTGCCTGTCGATCTCGCCCATGCCGGACGGCTCGACAAGGCGCTGCAGACGGCTGCTGACTTGGCCAATCATTACAATGCGGAGGCTGTATATGTCGGCGTGACGGCGACAACGCCCAGCACGGTCGCGCACACGCCACAAGAGTTCAAGGCCAAGCTGAACAGCTTTGCTGCCGATGAGGCGGGGAAGCATGGCCACAAGGCATCCGGACACATGATCATCGCCAACGACCCGACCATTGACGTGGATAACGCCCTGATGCGAGCCGTGGGCGAAATCGGTGCGGACTTGGTGGTGATGGCCTCCCACGTGCCGAACCTTGCCGATTACGTTTGGCCCTCCAACGGCGGGCAGGTTGCGTCGCACTCGAAGGCGTCCGTGTTCATCGTGCGCGCGGGCTAGGACAAACGTATAACAGGGAAAAATTATGACGGATCAAACTGCAGGGCCGGAGATCCCGACCCCCGAGGGCGACGTCGCCCTGATCGAGACCGATTATAAGATCGGTCAGGACAATGTCGAAGGCTCGGTCGGGCCATTCGGATTCGACGTTCACAACCCGGTTTTCCTGGTTTCCGGTCTGGCTGTCGTGGCGTTCGTGATCTATGCGCTGGCCCTGCCGGAGCAGGCAAACGCGGTATTCGGATGGCTCCGGCCCTTCCTGACTTCCACCTTTGATTGGTTCTTCCTGGGCGCCGCCAACATCTTCGTCATATTCTGCCTGCTGCTGATCATCAGCCCCTGGGGCAGCGTGCGCCTCGGCGGCAAGGAGGCCACTCCAGATTACAGCTATATCGGTTGGTTCTCGATGCTGTTCGCGGCCGGTATGGGCATTGGCCTGATGTTCTTCGGGGTGCTGGAGCCGGTCTATCACATGGCGATTTCCCAGCCGCTGGGCGTGCCATCGCCAATTGCGGCAGACGGCACGATCATTCAGGAAAATGTAGAGGCCGCGCGGGCCATGGGCCTGGCTGCTACGGCATATCATTGGGCATTGCATCCCTGGGCGATCTACGCCGTCGTGGCGCTGGCACTGGCGCTATTCACGTTCAACAAGGGCCTGCCGCTGACGATCCGCTCTGCCTTCTACCCAATTTTCGGGGACCGCGTCTGGGGCTGGACCGGCCATATCATCGATATCCTGGCGGTGTTCGCGACGTTGTTCGGCCTGGCGACCTCGCTTGGCTTCGGGGCGCAGCAGGCCAATGCCGGCCTGGAGTACATCTACGGTGTGCCCAACAACGTCACGGTGCAGGTGATCCTGATCGCCGCGATCACCGGCGTGGCGCTGATCTCCGTGCTGCGCGGATTGGATGGCGGCGTGAAGGTGCTGTCCGAAATCAATATGGGCATTGCCGCCCTGCTGCTGTTGTTCGTGCTGCTGGCTGGGCCGACCGTCACCATTCTCAGCGACTTCGTCTCCGGCATTGGCACGTATGCCACGGAACTCCTTGCGCTCAGCAATCCGGTCGGGCGTGAGGATACCGGCTACAGCCAGGGCTGGACGGCGTTCTACTGGGCTTGGTGGATCAGTTGGTCGCCGTTCGTCGGCATGTTCATCGCCCGGGTGAGCCGTGGCCGCACGGTGCGCGAATTCCTGATCTGTGTGCTCCTCATCCCGTCGCTGGTTTGCGTGCTGTGGATGGCGGTGTTCGGCGGCGTTGCCATCGACCAGGTGCTGAGCGATCCGGTCGCGAGCGCGGTGAAGGCCAACGTGATCGACAGCTACAGCCCTGAACTCTCGCTGTTCGCGATGCTGGAAGGTCTGCCGCTCGCGGCCATTACCTCCACCATCGGCATCATTCTGGTGATCGTGTTCTTCGTCACCTCTTCGGACAGCGGCAGCTTGGTGATCGACACCATCAGCGCCGGCGGCAAGGTCAACGCGCCGGTGCCGCAGCGGATCTTCTGGTGCACGTTCGAGGGCGCGGTGGCCATCGTGCTGCTGGTCGGCGGTGGCCTGGGTGCGCTGCAGGCGATGGTGATCTCCACCGGCCTGCTGTTCACCATCGTGCTGCTGTTGATGTGTTTTGCCATCTTCCGCGGCCTGGTACACGAGAGGAAAGAGGCCAAGTAGGCGGCGCTTCTCCCTCCTCTTTTTCGGCCCGGAGCGTCCGCTGCTCCGGGCTTTTTTTGTGCTGGGCCGAGGTCAAAAGGGCGGCCGGTCAGAGGGGCGGCGGGATTTCGCCCTGGCCGAGCGTGGTGAAGGAGAGTGCCTGCCCGAAGGTCTCCAGCGAGCGGAGGAGCAGGAACAGCATTGCCCTAGCCCAGCATTGCAGATGGAGAGGAAGAAACACAGCATGACGCCGGCGGCGAGCGCGGGTTGGGCCGCTACGGCCCGATCGCTTGGTGCGAGGCCAACAACGTCAAGGTCGAAAACGCGCTCTCCCGTCGCAACCACCCCCGCCCCACTGTCCGCAAAGTGCTGTCGTGCATCGGTCTGCCCAGCCTGGGCGCGGCAAAACTGGAGACATTGGGGCGAAATCCGGGCTAGAAATTAGAAGAATCAATGAAACTGCCTTCTGACCGGGAAGCCGCCCCATGACAGCCAATATCGCCAAGCTGATCGTGTTCGACAAATGGATGGACGGAAAGGCCATCGAGCTTTTAACGGAGACGGACGTCCTCGATCTCGTCCGCCTGGAGCAAGTGCGCGGCCCCGCCGCGAACGAACCCGAACTGCTGACCATGCACGGTTACCAGATCCTGCCACGCACGGAACTGGACCCGATCTACCTGGCTGACCGGGCCTTCGTCTCCCGCATGCCGAATCTGCTCGCCGTCAGCTCGACCGGCGCCGGTTACGACATGATCGATGTCGATGCCTGCACGGAAGCCGGTATCATTGTCGTGAATCAATCGGGCGCGAACAAGGAAGCCGTGGCCGAACACGCCTTCGGCCTGATACTCGGCCTGTCGAAAAAGATCACGGCAGCCGACCGAGGCATGCGGACCATCGACCGGATGAGCCGGACGAACTTTGTTGGCAACGATATTGCCGGCAAGACACTGGGTTTGATCGGCATCGGGCAGATCGGCACACGGGCGGCGGAGATCGCAAAGGCGTTCCGCATGCAGGTGATAGCTTACGACCCGCCTGTCTCCGCGGCAGACACGGCGGCCCGCGGCGCGGAAAAGGTAGATTGGGAGACGTTGTTCCGGGAAAGCGACTATATCAGCGTGCACTGTCCGCGGACGGCGGAGACGTTGGGCATGATCGACGCCACGGCCTTCAAGCTAATGAAGCCGACGGCGTATTTTGTCACGACCGCTCGCGGCGGTATTCACAACGAACAGGACCTCGCGGCGGCGCTGGAGGCGGGGCAGTTGGCCGGGGCCGGCCTGGACGTGTGGTGGGAGGAGCCGACCCCCTCCGCGCATCCCCTGCTGAAATTCGAAAATGTCATCGCGACTCCGCACAATGCCGGCGTGACGGAGGAAGCGGTCACCAACATGCGCGTCTGGGCGGCGGAGCAGTGGATCGACATTTTCCGTGGCAAGGTGCCGCCGCGGCTGATCAATCCGCAGGCGTGGGAACAATACCGCGAACGCTTCGCCGAGCGGCTCGGATTCCTGCCGGAGCCGCTGCCCGCTTGAGCCTCCCAACCCTTTGTCAGCTGCGGGTTTCCGTGAGATTCGCTGGTGACCAGGACCGGCTCGGGCGCGACATCTAGTGGGGCTCCGGTTGTCTTTGCACGTCTCTTGTGTAACGATGCCCTCTTGCTCCCGGAAACGAGGACCATTGCCAATGAACCAAGCCGCGCTTCGTGCTGCCGGCTTCTTTTCGGCGTCCGTCGCAGAGTCGGACCCGGACCTGAACGCCGCGCTGAAAGGCGAACTCACGCGCCAGCAGGATCAGATCGAGCTGATCGCGTCAGAAAACATCGTGAGCCGCGCTGTGCTGGAAACCCAAGGCAGCGTGCTGACCAACAAGTATGCTGAGGGCTATCCCGGCCGCCGCTACTATGGCGGCTGTGAATACGTCGATGTGGCCGAGACGCTTGCCATCGAACGGGCCAAGCAGTTGTTCGGCTGTGCTTTCGCCAACGTACAGCCCCACAGCGGCGCATCGGCCAACCAGGGGGTCTTCCTGGCGCTGATTAAGCCGGGCGACACCATTCTCGGCATGTCGCTCGCCGCCGGCGGTCACCTGACGCACGGGGCCAAGCCGAACCTCTCCGGCAAATGGTTCAATCCCGTGCAGTACGGCGTCCGTGAGAACGACGGGCGGATTGATTACGACGAGGTCGAGCGCCTCGCCAAGGAACACGAGCCGCAGTTTATAATCGCGGGCGGCAGCGCCTATCCGCGGGAGATCGACTTCCCGCGTTTCCGCCAGATTGCGGACCAGGTCGGCGCGCTGTTCATGGTGGACATGGCTCACTTCGCCGGTCTCGTCGCTGCCGGTGTCCTGCCAAGCCCGCTGCCGCACGCCCACGTCGTGACCACGACGACGCACAAGACACTGCGCGGCCCGCGGGGTGGCATGATCCTGTCGAATGACCAAGACATCGGGAAAAAGATCAATTCCGCCATGTTCCCCGGCCTGCAAGGCGGCCCGCTGATGCATGTGATCGCGGCAAAGGCCGTCGCCTTCGGCGAGGCGTTGCAGCCGCAGTTCCGGGCCTACTCCGAGGCGGTGGTCGCCAATGCCCAGGCGCTGGCCAAGCGGCTGGAGGAGCGGGGCCTCGCCATCGTCTCCGGCGGAACGGATAATCACCTGATGCTGGTTGACTTGCGCCCGAAAGGACTGACCGGCCGGGATGCGGAAGCGGCGCTGGAGCGTGCGGGCATCACCTGCAACAAGAACGCCATTCCGTTCGACCCGGCTCCGCCAGCCGTCACCTCGGGCCTGCGGCTCGGATCGCCCGCGGCGACGACCCGCGGCTTCGGAACCAAAGAGTTCGTGCAAGTCGGCGACATGATCGGCGATGTCTTGGAAGAACTGGCGAAAAATCCGGAAGGGAACCGTGCGGCGGAAGCCGAAACGGCTGCCAGGGTGAAGGCGCTCTGTGACCGTTTCCCGATCTACAATGCCTGAGTAGGCGCCCACCATGCGCTGCCCGCACTGCAATCACCCGGACACGCAAGTGAAGGACTCGCGCCCGACTGACGACAACACGGCCATCCGCCGGCGGCGGCAGTGCCCGTCTTGCGGAGGCCGGTTCACGACGTTCGAGCGTGTGTACCTTCGCGAGATCACGGTGGTTAAGTCGAACGGGCGGCGCGAGGTGTTCGACCGGGACAAGATCGAGCGCTCCATGCGGATCGCACTGCGCAAGAGGCCGGTCGAGGAGCGCCGGGTCGAGGCCGCCGTCAACGGCATCGTCCGGCGCATCGAGCAGTCCGGCGAGTCCGAAATCTCGTCTGAAAGTATCGGGGCGCTGGTCATGGAAGCGCTCGAAAGCCTGGACCCTGTCGCCTATGTCCGGTTTGCCAGCGTTTACCGTAATTTCCGCGAAGCCAAGGACTTCGAGGATTTCGTCGGCCGTCTGACCAACGGCGAGCGCTGACATGGCGGCAGCCGAGGACCAGCGATGGATGCGGGCCGCGTTGTCGCTGGCCCGCCGCGGGCTTGGGCGTACCTGGCCCAATCCCGCCGTCGGCTGTTTCATCATCGGCGACGGCCAAGTGGTCGGCCAGGGCTGGACCCAGCCTGGCGGCCGCCCTCATGCCGAAACGGAAGCTCTCACGATGGCGGGGGGAAAGGCCAGGGGTGCCACTGCCTATGTCAGCCTGGAGCCTTGCAGCCATCACGGGCGCACCCCGCCCTGTGCGGAAGCGCTGGCAGGCGCCGGCATCGTGCGGGTCGTCGCGGCGTGCGGCGACCCGGATCCGCGCGTTTCCGGCCGGGGTATTGAAATTCTCAAATCGGCGGGCCTCGCCGTGACTGAAGGTGTGTTGCAGAAAGAAGCGATGCGGCTCAACGCAGGCTTCATCAAACGCCACACGAAAGGCCTGCCTTTCGTCACTCTGAAACTGGGAACGACGCTTGACGGACGGATCGCGACCGCCAGCGGCGACAGCCAGTGGATCACCGGCCCTGAGGCGCGTCGCCACGGGCATTATCTGCGCGGCACGCACGACGCGATCATGGTCGGCCGCGCCACCGCGGAAGCGGACGATCCCAGCCTGACCTGCCGCCTCGCCGGGATGGAGGACCGCTCGCCGGTCCGGGTGGTCGCTGACAGCCACGGCCGTTTGCCGCACTCCTTGAAACTCTTCACCGGTGGCGGCCCGCCAACTTGGCGCATCGCCGGATCGTCTGCGGCAGCCGCCCCCAACGGCATCCAACATGTCGAGACGCCACTGGGCGCCAATGGCCAAATCGATGTAGAAGCCGGTTTGCGCGCTCTCGCAAAGCGCGGCATCACCCGCCTGCTGGTAGAAGGGGGTGGCTCACTCGCTGCCTCCTTGATCCGGGCCGAACTCGTTGACCGCATCGAATTGTTTCAGGCTCCAGCCGTGATCGGCGGGGACGGTCTCCCGGGAATCGCAGGGCTAGGCATCGGGCGGATCGATGAAATCCGGAGATTCTCCCTGCTGGAATCCCGCGTGCTGGGTGACGATATGTTATCGATCTACGAACCGAAGCGGGAATGACGGTCAA
The DNA here is from genome assembly GCA_964474065.1 of uncultured Rhodospirillales bacterium. Lineage (GTDB taxonomy): Bacteria > Pseudomonadota > Alphaproteobacteria > Bin95 > Bin95 > JACKII01. The sequence goes on from CAYYSC010000048.1 coordinate 8,055, forward strand.
AGATGTTTACCGGAATTATCACTGATATTGGCCGGGTCCGCTCCCTAGAACAACGGGGCGATACCTTGATCGTGCTCGAGACGCGTTATGATACCGCCACGGTGGAGCTGGGGGCGTCCATCGCCTGTAGTGGTGCCTGTCTGACGGTGATCGACAAAGGGCCTGGCTGGTTCGCCGTCGACGCTTCGGCCGAAACCCTTGCCTGCACGACCCTAGGCGGCTGGGGCGAAGGAACGGCGGTCAACTTGGAGCGAGCCCTGAAAGTAGGGGATGAACTGGGCGGCCATATCGTGTCCGGCCACGTGGACGGCGTCGGCCATATCATCGCCCGGCTGCCGGAAGGAGACAGCGCCCGCTTCACCTTCGAGGTACCGGCTTCGCTTGCCCGCTTCATCGCGGAAAAAGGTTCGGTGACGCTGAACGGGGTCTCCCTGACGGTCAATGAGGTAGACGGACAACATTTCGGCGTGAACCTGATTCCGCACACGCTGGAGAACACGACCTTTGGCGCGGCTGAACCGGGGGATCTTGTTAACGTAGAAATAGATATGCTGGCGCGCTACGTTGCGCGCCTGACTGAAATGAGAGGTCCCGCGTGAGCGACCAAACCAACATCATGAAGCAGGGAAGCCCCGGTGCCGCTGCCGAAGCAGAGGCCGGGGCCGAGAAGCCGCGCAGCCGGGAAGACCTGTCCTTCCTCTCTCCGATAGAAGAGATCATCGACGAAGCCCGCAACGGGCGGATGTTCATCCTTGTCGATGACGAAGATCGGGAAAACGAAGGGGATCTGGTGATCCCGGCGCAGATGGCGACGCCGGATGCTATCAACTTCATGGCCAAATACGGCCGCGGGTTGATCTGTCTCTCGCTGACAAAGAAACGGGTGCAGGAACTGGACCTGCCGTTGATGCCGCGAGACAACCGCCAGCGCCAGTCCACCGCCTTCACGGTGTCGATCGAAGCGGCTGAAGGCGTAACGACTGGTATTTCGGCCAGCGACCGGGCACACACGATTTCTGTCGCGATCGATCCGGTCCGCGGTAAGTACGACATCTCCACCCCTGGTCATGTTTTCCCGCTCGAAGCGCGGGAGGGCGGCGTACTGGTGCGCGCCGGGCATACAGAAGCCGCGGTCGATATCTCGCGTTTGGCCGGGCTCAACCCTTCGGGCGTGATCTGCGAAATCATGAACGAGGATGGCACCATGGCGCGGCTGCCGGACCTCATTCAGTTCGCGCAATATCACGGCCTCAAGATTGGCGCGATCGCCGACCTCATCGCCTACCGGCGACGCTATGACCGCACGGTGAAGCGGCGCATTGAAAATGAGTTGAAGTCCCGCCACGGTGGCGATTTCCGCATGATCGTCTACGGCACTACCGTTGAATACGGCGAACACTTGGCGCTGGTTAAGGGCGACATCACGACGCCGGAGCCGGTGCTGGTGCGCATGCATTCCATGAATTTGATGGAAGACTTACTGGGGGACCAGCACCGTAACCGCGGCGGAGCCTTGCAGAACGCCATGCAGCTGATCGGTGAGGAAGGCCGCGGTGTTGTGGTTGTCATCCGTGAAACGCGCTCCACAGTGCTGTCGGAGCGGATTCAGGACGAGTTAACCGAAAAAGCAGATAAAGGCGGGCGCTTCCTGCGTGATTATGGCATCGGCGCCCAGATCCTGCTGGACCTGGGTGTCAAAGAAATGGTGCTCCTCTCCAACACCGAGCGGCACATTGTGGGCTTGGAGGGTTACGGCCTGAAAGTGGTCGAAACTCGTCCTGTTCCGCGGCGGGATTCGTAAACATGGCGGATAAGCCCCATATCTTGATCGCAGTCGCGCCTTACTATCAACACATCACGGACGCGATGCTAACCGGGGTGATCCGCAAACTGGAAGCGGAAAACGCCACGCACGAAATCGTGGAAGTGGCGGGCGCTTTCGAATTGCCGTTCGCCGTTGCCACGGCCCATGAAGGGGGCGGTTTCGACGGTTATATCGTCCTCGGCTGCGTTATCCGGGGAGAGACGTCGCACTACGACCTCATTTGCAACGAGACTGCCCGGGCATGCCAGAATCTGGCAACGGATGGCGGTTTGGTCATCGGTTTCGGCCTGCTGACCGTGGAAAACGAGGCGCAAGCGCTGGTGCGGGCAGACCCGGCCAAAAAAGACAAAGGCGGCGAGGCGGCCAGGGCCTGCCTGATGAACTTGGCACTGGCCCGCCGGTTCGCCCAAGATTAGGACGATAGGAATAAACTAAATGCGGGGCGCTGATCTGATTCAGTCGTTTGCCCCTGGAGCCTCGCCGGAAGGCGAGGCCGTGGATGCGCGTCCGCTCGAAGGATATCGACGGCTTGCGCGCGTGGCGGCGATCCAGGTTCTCTACCAGTCGGCGATGACCAACGCGCCGATTGTTCAGGTTGCCAAACAATTCGAACAACATCGGCTGGGCGAAGAAATCGACGGCCTGTTGCTCAATGTGGACCGCGGGTTCTTCCGCCGGCTGACCAAAGGCATCGCGGCCGATGCGCAGGCGCTGACCCTCCTGGTTCAGGAAGGGTTGGACAGGCGCCAGGTCGGCCGGTTGGAATACGTGCTGCAGGCGATCTTGATTGCCGGCGCTTACGAACTGCAGGCCATGCGGGACGTGCCAGCCAGGTCCACGATCGACGAATACACCGAGATCGCCGCGGCCTTTTTCGACAAGGGCGAACGCTCGCTCGTGAACGCAGTGCTCGACCGGTTAGCCCGGGAAATGCGACCGGATGACTTCGCCATCGCTCGATGAATTTGGCCTGATCGCCCGCCACTTGGCGCCCCTGGCGACGCACGCGGCTGCACGGGGGCTGACGGATGACGTTGCCGTGCTGGCTGCGCGGGATATTGGCGGGAGTCTGGTCATTACGGCGGATGCGATCGTGGCCGGCGTGCATTTCCTTGCGGACGATCCACCGGAAGCGGTGGCGCAGCGAGTCCTGCGCGTCAACCTTTCCGATCTTGCCGCGAAAGGCGCCCGGCCCATCGGTTATGTGCTGACCTTGGCTCTTGGCCACGACCAGGACGAAGCCTGGGTCGCCCGGTTCGCCGCCGGTCTGGCCGCTAATCAGCGGCAGTTCTCGTGGTCCCTGCTCGGTGGGGACACGATCGGAACCCCGGGACCACTCACCATCAGCGTCACCGCCCTGGGCGAGGGGCCAGCCGGCGATGCCGCACCACGGAACGGGGCCAGGGCCGGGGACCGCATCTGGGTAACCGGCAGCATCGGAGACGGCGCGCTCGGACTCGCCGTTTGCTTGGGGAAGGCTCCGTCCATCGCCTCCGATCTTGCGGAGGCGGCGGCGGCGCGGTTCAGGGTGCCGCAGCCCCGGGTGAAACTGGGCCGGGCGTTGATGGAGTCGGGCCTGGTCACCGCGTCGGCCGATATCTCGGACGGGTTAGTGGCAGACCTGGCGCACATCGCCGAGGAGTCCAGGCTACGGGGGTTAATTGACGGCCCTTTCGTGCCGTTATCGCCCGCGGGGCAGGCGGCGGTCGCTGCGGACGCCGCGTGGTTTCCCAAACTCATTACCGGCGGCGACGACTACGAACTGGTGATCACTGGCCCGGCATCCGCGGATGCTGCATTGCGCCGAATCGCAAGGGACACCGGCATCCCCCTCACCCCCATCGGCTGGATGGAAGAGGGATCGGGGGTCACCGTTTACGGCGAGGATGGCGAGCCGATCTCCCTGGAACGCGCCGGGTACACGCACTTCCAGCCATGATTTCAGGCTGCCGCCGCGATGGCATCGGCGATGGCCTGGAGAGCCGCCGGACCCTGACTGCCGGCCGGGCCACCAGCCTGCGCCATGTCCGGCCGGCCGCCACCGCCCTTTCCGCCCAGCGCCGCCGCGCCCGCCCGGACCAGATCCACCGCGCTGAACCGGTCTGTCAGGTCGTTGGTAACGCCGACAACCAGGGATCCCTTGCCTTCGCTCTTTGTAACGATGGCCACAATGCCGGAGCCGATCTGCCCCTTGATGTCATCGGCAAAGCCGCGCAAGTCTTTCGCCGGCACATCCTCCAGCAGGCGGCCAGCAAATTTGATGCCATCAATGTCCTGCACTTCCGGCGCCGCATCGCCTCCGCCGCCGGTGGCCAACTGCCGCCGCAAATCGGCCACTTCCCGCTCGAGCCGGCGCCGTTCTTCCAGCAGCGCCGACACCCGCTCGGCCACGCGGTCGGGGGTCGTGCGCAACTGGTGGCCGATTTCATCGAGAATATGCAGACGTTCGGCCGTGTATGCCTGGGCAGCCGCACCGGTCAGCGCCTCGACCCGGCGGACGCCGGCGGCGACCGCGCTCTCGCTCACCACCAGGAAGTTCCCGATGTCGCCCGTTTGGGCCACGTGCGTGCCGCCGCAAAGTTCAAGGGAATAGGGATTTTCCGGCCGATCCGGATCGTCCCCGCCCATGGTTACGACCCGAACCTCGTCCCCGTATTTCTCGCCG
>CAYYSC010000049.1:0-12486 GCA_964474065.1 uncultured Rhodospirillales bacterium
GCTCACCACCAACAACCGCATGGAGTTGATGGCTGCCATCGCGGCGCTGGAAGCCTTGAAACGCCCGAGCAAGGTGTCGGTGAGTACGGACAGCGCGTATGTCAAAAATGGGATTACCCAATGGCTGCCGCGCTGGAAGGCGAATGGCTGGCGCACGGCGGACAAAAAGCCGGTCAAGAACCAAGATCTTTGGGAACGGCTTGATGCTGCGTTGGGGCAGCACCGGGTACGATGGGAATGGGTGAAAGGCCATGCGGGCCATGAGGAAAACGAACGTGCCGATCAACTCGCCCGCGCCGCAATCCCGCAGAAATCCTAGGAAGCCGAGTGTGTGAACGCCTTGGCTTTGGTGCGACTCCTGCTATTATCGCTTTCCGCTTCTGAACGCTATTCCTAGCCTCAGCGCGTGTTCTGCGACAGGAGTCAAACTATGCCGGTAGCCGCCCAGCGATGAAAGTGACGATTGAGCGCGCAGCGCTGCTGAAAGGGCTTTCACACGCCCAGAGCGTGGTGGAGCGCCGCAACACCATTCCGATTTTGGCAAACGTTAAGCTATCGGCCGACGAGAGCAAGCTGTCGTTAACCGCCACCGATATGGACCTCTCCATTGTGGAAGAGGTCGATGTGTCGGTCTCCACGCCGGGCGCAGCGACCGCGCCAGCGCATATGCTGTACGATATTGCACGCAAATTGCCGGAAGGGGCGCAAGTAGAATTAGACTCAGCCGTGAAAGAAGGGCAACTCACCCTTCGGGCGGGCCGATCTACATTTTCGCTGGCATCTTTACCGGTGGATGAATTTCCAGTCCTTGCGGATGGCAATCTTAATCACCATTTCTCATTAGCAGCCCGAGACTTGCGGAATTTGATTGACCGGTCACGGTTTGCGATTTCCACGGAAGAGACCCGTTACTACCTCAACGGTATTTATTTGCATCCGACCGAGAATGAAGGCACTGCCGTCCTGCGTGCCGTAGCGACCGACGGACACCGCCTGGCCCGGGTCGAAATTCCGCAGCCGGAAGGGGCCAAAGGAATGCCTGGCGTAATCATCCCGCGGAAGACCGTCGGCGAAGTGCGCAAGCTCCTGGACGATGCGACTGATGATGTGGAGGTCGCCGTGAGCGACACCAAGATCCGTTTTTCGTTCGGAACAGTGGAACTGACCTCGAAGCTGATTGACGGTACATTCCCGGATTATCAGCGGGTAATTCCCGCAGGTAACGAGAAGATGTTGGTTGTCGAGAGCCGTGCGTTTCAGGCCGCGGTGGACCGGGTGGCTACTATCTCCACGGAAAAATCGCGGGCCGTCAAACTGGCAATCAACGAGGGGAACGTCGTGATTTCGGCCTCCAGCGCGGACTCGGGCTCGGCGAATGAGGAACTGGAGGTCGACTATGGGGCCGAACCAATGGAAATCGGGTTTAATGCCCGTTACCTGCTGGACATCACCCAGCAAATCGAGGGTGGGTCGGCGGAATTCGCATTGGCCGACCCGGCAGCGCCTACCATCGTCCGGGATCACGCCGATCACAGTGCGCTTTACGTGCTGATGCCGATGAGGGTGTAGAAGGCTGCGGCCCATGCTGAAAGGCTCAGCGGCGTTGGTGGAACAAGGCCGTCGGCCCGGGCGGATAGCCGTGACGCGGCTCTCGCTCACGGGTTTTCGGAACTATGACCGGTTGCGGATGGAATTGGATGGACGGCCAGTCACCCTGATGGGGCCGAACGGCGCCGGCAAGACTAACTTGCTCGAAGCCGTTTCGCTGCTCACGCCAGGGCGTGGCCTACGGAACGCGCGGCTGGAGGAATTGGCGCCTTATCAATCGGCCGACAATGCCTGGGCAGTGGCAGCGCGCCTGGAAACGGGAGCCGGCCCCGTTGATCTCGGCACCGGTGTCAATCCGGGGGAGGAACGGCGGCAGGTCCGGATCGACGGTAAGACCGCGCGTGGCCAGACAGCTCTTGCTCCCTACTGCGCAGCGGTTTGGCTGACGCCGCAGATGGACCGTCTATTCCTGGATGGAGCGGAGGAACGCCGCCGTTTTCTGGATCGGCTGGTCTTCGGCACCGACCCGGCGCATGCGGGCCGTGTCGCCTCCTACCACAACGCCCGCCGACAGCGGCAGCGGTTGCTTGCCGAGGGAGGCGACCGGCGCTGGCTGGAAGCGTTGGAACGTACACTGGCGCAACGGGCCGTAGCCATCGCTGCTGCACGTCTGGATTTAACAAGGCGCCTGGACCGCGCGGCCGCATTGACAGACGAGGGACCCTTTCCAACACCGCGGATCGCGGTGGAAGGGGAGGTTGAGGAATTACTCAACGAGAGCCCCGCTCTGCTCGTAGAGGACAGCCTGACAGAGGCGTGGCGCGCCAACCGGGCGAGCGATGCCGCTAGCGGCCAGACCTCGCTCGGCGTGCATCGCAGTGATTTGGGGGTCTGGTATCGGGGACGGGAAATCCCTGCGGCCCAATGCTCTACGGGAGAGCAGAAGGCCCTGTTGATCGGCTTGTCACTGGCTTCCGCCCGGCTGATCGCCAACGAGCGGGAGGCGCAACCCCTTTTGCTGCTCGATGAGATTGCAGCGCATCTGGACGCTGTCCGCCGGGCAGCATTGTTCGAACTGTTGCTCGAGGATGGCGCGCAGGTCTGGATGACCGGCACCGATCCCGAACTTTTCAGTCCTCTGGGCGATGCCGCCCAGCATTTCAGTGTGGCCAGCGGCCATCTCACCCTTAACCAGGAAACCGCGCCGTAATGAGCGACGAATTGAACCTGCAACACATCGGTACCGATGAATACGGTGCAGGCTCCATCAAGGTGCTGCGCGGCCTGGAGGCCGTTCGCAAGCGCCCGGGCATGTATATCGGCGATACCGACGACGGCACCGGTCTGCATCACATGGTCTACGAGGTGGTGGACAACGCCATTGACGAGGCGCTGGGTGGCTATTGCGACCGAGTGGATGTGATCCTGAACGCCAATGGCTCCGTTACCGTGCGGGACAACGGCCGTGGTATTCCTGTCGACATCCACGAGGAAGAAGGCATCTCCGCTGCCGAAGTCATCATGACCCAGCTGCATGCGGGCGGGAAGTTCGACCAGAATTCGTACAAGGTTTCGGGTGGACTGCACGGCGTCGGCGTCTCGGTTGTCAACGCGCTGTCCGAAACGCTGGATCTGACCATCTGGCGGGACCGTAAAGAGCACAACATGCGCTTCCATATGGGCGAAGCCGAAGCGCCGTTGACCGTGATCGGCGAAGCCGGGGACAAGCGCGGCACTGAAGTCACTTTCCTCCCATCGACGGAAATTTTCACGAAGACGGAATTCGACTTCAGCACCCTGGAACACCGTCTGCGCGAACTGGCTTTCCTCAATTCCGGCGTGCGGCTGGTGCTGAAGGATGCCCGGCAGATTGATGGGCCGGAAGTCGACATGATCTACGAGGGCGGATTGAAGGCCTATGTGGATTATATCGACCGCAATCGTGCAGCCATCCATCCTGGCCCGATCTTCGTCACCGGTGAGCGGGACGGCGTTACCGTGGAAGCGGCCATGCAATGGAACGACGGCTTCCACGAGACCATGCTCTGTTTCACCAACAACATCCCCCAGCGCGATGGCGGTACTCACTTGGCCGGGTTCCGCGGCGCGCTGACCCGGCAGGTCAACGGCTATGCCGAGGCTTCCGGCGTGGTGAAGAAAGAGAAGGTGAGCCTGACCGGTGACGACGCGCGCGAAGGGCTTACCTGCGTGCTGTCAGTTAAGGTGCCGGACCCGAAATTTTCCTCGCAGACCAAGGACAAGCTGGTCTCCTCAGAAGTGCGGCCCGTGGTCGAAAGCATCATGAACGAGGCGCTCGGCCAGTGGTTCGAGGAGCATCCGAATGAAGCCCGTACCATCGTCAGTAAGGTGGCCGAGGCAGCGGCGGCGCGCGAAGCCGCGCGTAAGGCACGCGAACTGACCCGCCGCAAGGGTGCGCTCGATGTAAACTCCCTGCCCGGCAAGCTTGCGGACTGTTCGGAGCGGGATCCCGCGCTCTCCGAATTGTTTATTGTGGAGGGCGACAGCGCCGGCGGTTCGGCGAAGCAGGGCCGCGACCGCGGCTTTCAGGCGATCCTGCCGCTCCGCGGCAAAATCCTGAACGTCGAGCGGGCCCGGTTTGACAAGATGCTGTCCAGCCAGGAGATAGGGACGCTGATTGCCGCGCTCGGTACCGGGATCGGGCGCGACGACTTCAACATCGACAAGATCCGCTACCACAAAATCGTCATCATGACGGACGCGGATGTGGACGGCAGTCACATCCGCTCGCTGCTGCTGACTTTCTTTTATCGCCAGATGCCGGAGATCATCGAGCGCGGTTATCTCTACATCGCCCAACCGCCGCTGTTCCAGGTGAAGCGCGGCCAGCGGGTGCTGCGCTACCTGAAAAACGAGGCAGAACTGGAGCAGTTCTTTATTGACTCCGGGCTCGAGGAGGCGGTGCTCACGCTCGCGGAGGGCAACCAGAGAGCAGGCAACGATCTCGCCGACCTCGTGGCGGACACGGCGCGTGTGCGCACGCGCATCGGCTCCCTCGCCCGCGAGGTCGGCAGCGAGCGTCTGGTCGAACAGGCGGCGGTTGCGGGCATCCTCAACCCTGGCATTCTGCAGAGCGAGCAACAGGCTCAGGCTGCCGCCGACCTTCTGGCCCGCCGGATGGATACGCTGGAGGCAGACCGGGATCGCGGCTGGAAGGGCGCTGTCGCTGCAGATGGCGGCTTGAGTTTCACTCATACCAAGGGCGGTTACGATAGGCGCTATCAGATTACCCGCCGCCTGCTGGAAAGCCAGGAAGCCCAGCGGCTCGATATCCGGTCCGCCCAGTTGCAGGAGATTTACGAACAGCCGGCCGAGCTAAGCCTGAAAGGCGAGGAGACCCGGATCATCGGCCCGGTGGGGCTGCTGGAGGCCATTGTGGCCGCCGGCCGCAAGGGTATCAGCTTCCAGCGTTACAAGGGCCTGGGTGAGATGAATCCGGAGCAGTTGTGGGAAACGACGCTCGACCCGAACGCGCGCACCATGCTTCAGGTCCGCATCGGCCATGCGGAGGAGGCGGGCGGGGTGTTCTCGACCCTGATGGGGGACCAGGTGGAGCCGCGCCGTGCGTTCATTCAGGAGAACGCGTTGAAGGTTTCGAACCTGGACGTCTAGCCGGATGACGAGAGGCCTTCGGATTACGCGTGGCTACACGCCAGGCGCTATTGGGCGGGTCGTCGAGATGCACGGCGCCTACTATGGCCGTGTGTGGGGCTTCGGTCCGCAATTCGAAGCGGAGGTCGCGCGCGATCTCGGCGACTTCATTGGCCGCTATGACAATGGCTGCGATGGCCTCTGGCTCGCCTGGCAGGGTGAAAGAATTGTCGGCTCTGTCACGCTGGATCATGCCTGCGCACTGGGAGAGGCCGGCGCAAGAGTCCGATGGTTTGTGGTAGAGCCCGGCCTGCACGGATCTGGCACCGGACGCCGCCTTTTCGAAAAGCTCCTGCAATTCGCGGAGATCACGGGCCAGCGCTTCCTTTATCTGTGGACCTTCGAAGGCCTGACCGCGGCGCGCAAGCTTTACGATCGCGCCGGATTTGTGGTGACGGAAGCGGCCTTTGACGAAAAATGGGGTCCTGCTATCCGGGCGCAGCGGATGGAATGGCGCCCATCCGGGCAATAGCCCGTTGAAATCCGTGCCGGGCCAACCACGTCCGGATTGGTGGCTTGTCATTGGGTGAGGCGCGCCTGGAACATGGTTGCGCCGATGCGGACGCAGAGCCGCCTTGCAGGCCCATCGAGCCGCACCTGTGCCGCCCGCATCAAGCGGAGGACCCCATGCTGGACGAAGCTGCAATCAAGACATTCTCTGAGGGATTTCGGGGCCGCGTGATGGGCCCGGACTCTCCCGGCTACGAGGAAGCGCGGCGCCTCTACAACGGCATGATCGACAAACGCCCGCGGCTCATTGCCGAATGCGCGGACGTTGCGGACGTGATCGCCGCCTTGGATTTCGGCCGTGAGCAGAGCCTGGACACGGCGGTTCGTGGAGGTGGCCATAACGGGCCGGGCTTGGCGCTGGTCGATGGCGGCTTGGTCATTGACCTATCCCAAATGAAGGGAATTCGTGTCGATCCTGAAAGCCAGACGGTGCGGGTAGAGCCCGGTTGCCGCTGGGCCGATGTCGATCATGCTACCCATGCGTTCGGCCTTGCCACCGTTAGCGGCATCATTGCGAATACCGGCGTGCCCGGTCTGACGTTGGGCGGCGGCCATGGCTACCTTACCCGGAAGTACGGCCTGACGGTTGACAATCTGGTCTCCGCCGACGTGGTGCTGGCCAGCGGCGAATTGGTACAGGCGACCGAGGAAAACAACCCTGAATTGTTCTGGGCCTTGCGAGGGGGCGGCGGCAATTTCGGCGTTGTTACCTCATTCGAATTCCGTCTGCATCCGGTTTCCATGGTCACTGGCGGTCCATTGTTCTGGCCCATCGATCAGCTGGAGACCACGTTGCGCTGGTACAGGGATTGGCTGCCGGCGGCGCCCCGCGATCTCTCTGCCTTCTATCTGATCGCCGAAGTGCCGACTGCTCCGCCGTTCCCGGAAAATCTGCGCGGGCGGAAGGTCTGCGGTCTGATGTTCTGCCATACGGGCAGCGAGGAGGACGCCATGGCCGCTGTTCAGCAAGCGCGGGAAGTTGCGGCGCCAGTGTTCGAACATGTCGCGCCGCTGCCCTATCCTGCGCTCCAGTCCCTCATGGACCCCCTCTATCCCTCCGGGCTTCAATGGTACTGGAAGGGTGATTTCGTCCGGTCGATCCCGGACGATGCGGTGGCCGCGCACGTGCGCTTCGGCAAGGTGCCGACCGCGCATTCGACCATGCACCTTTATCCGATCGACGGCGCGGTTCATGACAAGGGCGCGGGCGAGACCGCCTGGGCCCACCGGGACGCCAACTGGTCGATGGTTATTGCCGGTGTGGACCCCGATCCGGCCAAGGCTGGCGAGATCAGGGATTGGGCGCGCTCGTACTGGGCGGCGCTCCACCCGCACTCTGTGGGCGCAGCCTATGTCAACTTCATGATGGAAGAAGGCGAGGAGCGGGTGCGTGCGACCTATGGTGGGAATCTGGATCGCCTGCGCCGGGTCAAGGCGGAATATGACCCCGGTAATTTTTTCCATGTGAACCAGAATATCCCGCCGGCCAAGTGACGCCGGCACGCGCGGAAAGCCGTGCTCTCGCGAACGCAGCCGCTTTTCGCGCGTCGAGCTTTACGCTGGGCAGTTCATCGCTCTAAAGCTGGTGACTTTGTTTAGCCGGTATCGGAGCCGCTTGGAACATGGACGTGTTATTTGTCCTCGGAGGCCTTGTTGGCCTTGTCATCGGGGGTGAGTTTGTTGTTCGGGGGGCGGTTGCCATCGCCCGCAGCTTTCGTGTGTCGCCGATGGTGATCGGCCTCACCCTCGTCGGCTTCGGCACGTCCCTGCCCGAACTGGTGACCAGCGTCCAGGCGGCGATTGCCGGTTCACCGGGCATTGCCGTTGGAAACGTGGTCGGCAGCAATATTGCAAACATCCTCCTGATTCTCGGGGCCGCTGCGCTGCTCGCCCCGATACGGGTCTTGCCGGCGGCCTTTCGGCGTGACGGCAGCGTACTGGTTGCCGCCACTCTCATCTGCCTGGGGTTCATCCTGTGGGGCTCTCTTGGCGTCTGGGCGGGAGTGATTTTCCTGGCCTGCCTTGCCGGTTATCTGGGTACAACGTTCTATTGGGAGAGCCGCCATCACAGCCCCGCCGCCAACGTGTACGAACATGAGGCGGAGACACTGCCAGCCATGCCCCCAGGACGGCTGTTTTCATTCGGTATCCTTATTTCTGGTCTGGCGGTAACCGTGGTCGGCGCCCGCTTTCTCGTGGAGGGGGCGATTGGCCTTGCCCAAGGTTTCGGTGTGTCCGAGACGCTGATCGGGGTCACGATTGTCGCTATCGGCACCTCCCTCCCTGAACTGGTGACCTCCGTTATTGCCGCGCGTAAGGGCGAGAGCGATGTGGCGCTCGGCAACATTATCGGTAGCAACATCTTCAACATTTTCGGCATCTTGGGCGTGACGGCAGCTATCCATCCGCTTGACGTTCCGCCGGAGATTGCCGGGTTCGATATCTGGGTAATGGTCGCTGCCACCGCCGTGCTGCTGATCACGGCTGTTTCCGGGTGGCTGCTCACCCGAAGCGAAGGCGGGGCGATGGTGGCGGCGTATCTAACGTATCTCGCCTATCTGGGCTTCTCCGCGGGCGCGTGACCGCGGCGACAGCCGGCAGGCTTCGGATAGGAACCTGCCGGCTCTGTCCCGGGTCAGTCAGTCTGTTTGGTGCTGACGAACCAGACATTCATCGGGTCGTGCTCGAGCACGGTGCGGGTGACGGTCTCGAAGCCTGCGTTGCGCACCATGCGTTCGGCGGTTTCCCAGCCCCACATGGTGCCGAGCCCCTCACCGCCCTGGCCCAGAGAAACGGGCGTGCAATGCACGCACGAAATCGCGTAGAGCAAGGGAGCGAAGGGGAAGTTCAGATTGTTCTCGAGATGTGCCGAGCCGCCGATGTCCTGCATCAGGTGACGGCCACGCGGCTTCAGTGCACCGTAAATCGCGGCGAGCAGCGCCTCCGGATCTTTGGTGTCGTGAACGGCGTCAAAGGAGGTCACCAGGTCGAAAGCATCCTTATCTTTCAGTTGGGCGAGGTCGCGGACCTGGAAGTTGATGTTGGCAAGACCTTGGCGCCGCGCTTCCGCTTGGGCCATTTCGATGGCGTCCGGACAGAGGTCATAACCGGTGAAACGGCTTTGCGGGAACAGGCTAGCAAGCTTGATTATGGCCCGGCCGGCGCCACAGCCCGCATCCAGCATATCGGCTCCCTCCTGCAGACGGAGCGTCAGCTCAGGCGCCAGGGTCTGCAGAATATCCTCGATCCCGGCGACCACTGTTTGCGCGCTGTCCTCCGCCATGATGGAATGGAAACAGGGGTAGTCTCCATAGCCGATCCCCTCGCCGTTGTGGAACCGGTCGATGACAGTTTCCTGGACTGCCCCGGCCATGCCGACGAACTGAGCGTAGACGGCCATGTTGCCCATGGCGCCATCCTGGGTGAGGCAGGCCGCAAATGCTGGCGGCAGGCGATAGCGCCTGGTTGCAGGATCATAACCGGCGATGCGGCCGGTTACCATCACCGCGAGCCACTCGCGTACGTAGCGCTCGTTCAGGCCGGCGGCTTCCGCGATTTCCCCGCTCGTCGCCGGCTCCATGGTTGCCATGGTTTCGAAGAGAGCAGTCTTGTGGCCGATGGAGAGCATCACGGCGATGGCGCCGTGTTCCAGGATGTTGGCAATATGTCCGAACGCGGCCTCGGTCTCGTGGGCCGGATCGGCCGCGGGAGCAGTGTCGAGCATGAGTCTTTCCTCGCTGGGTTGGCGTGCGAGCCAGAAATACGCGACGGCGGGTCTGTCAGTTAGAGGCAGACTGGACAGGAACGGGCCGGATCGGACATCATCATTTGATGAAAGATACCGACCCGACCATTGCCCTTCTCATCCTGCCGGAATCCACACCAGCGACACTTCTGGGCCTGCTCGAGGTATTTGCATCTGCGGGTCGCGCCTGGTCGGCATTGACCGGGCAGAAGACAGAAACCCGGACGCTCCGTCCCCAGTTGGTGGCGCGAAACCGGGAGCCGACGCTGCTTGGACCCGGCATCGTGATTACGCCCCATGCCGGGTTGGATGAGGCGGATGTCATAATCGTTACCGACTTGGCCTTGCCCGCCGGCTGCGATCCCCGCGGCCGTTGGCCGGACGAAACGGCGTGGATCAGGCAGCGATACGCAGAAGGCGCTATTGTCTGCTCGGTCTGTACGGGCACCGTGGCCCTGGCCGAGGCAGGCGTGCTGGACGGTCATGCCGCAACGACCCACTGGGCCGTCGCCGACCTGTTGCGGCATTACTATCCCCGGGTGCAGGTCGCGGCGGATCGTATTTTGTGTCCGGTAGGCGAGTCCCATCGCATCATCACCAGCGGCGGCGTTGCCTCCTGGGAGGATCTGGCCCTCCACCTCATCGCCCGGTTCTGCGGCGGGGCGGAGGCGGTGCGGATCGCGAAAGTCTTTCTGCTCGGCGATCGCAGCGAAGGGCAGTCGCTGTTCGCGGCCCGACCGGAGCCCAAACGCCACGACGACCAAGCGATTGGACAGGCTCAGGCATGGCTCGCTGACAACTACCAGACCGAGCATCCGGTTACCCGCATGGCAGCGCTCTGCGGGATGACGGGCCGCACCTTTAACCGGCGTTTCCGGGCCTGCACGGGTTACAGCCCAATAGAATACGTGCAGACCCTTCGTCTGGAGGAGGCCAAGTTCCTGCTCGAAACTACCGAGATGCCCGTGGAGGATGTCGCCTATGGAGTCGGCTACGAAGATGCCAACTCTTTCCGCCGCCTCTTCAAGCGCGAAACCGGCGTGCCTCCGGCGCGCTACCGCCAGCGATTTGCCCACATCCGCCAAGGCAGGGTTGAGCGGGAATTGCACTGACGAGTGGGCGATACCGTCGGCACGGCTCGTACCAGCCTAGGGATCGGCGCTGTTGTAGCGAATAGGAAAGCGCATGGACGCGGGCCGGCGCGGCGACTCAAGGAGATGGAGATGAATCCTGTACGTCCTTTTCTCGGGCCGTTTGCAGGAAGCAGGGCAAAATCCTGCGGTGCTGGACGGCGTGGTCTGAATAGGCCTGTTCAACCCGACGCGAGAAGAAATATTACAGCCCCGGGTATCGCCAAACCATGGGCTCCTCGATCAGCTCGACGAAGGTGGGCAGTTTGGCGGTTACGGACTGGGCGGGGACGCTGGTTGATTCGCACGCAATGCTTAGAGGCTTGAAGGAGTTTCCAGAGCGGCAAGTCGACAGCCGCCCGACCTCCTCAGCAACCCCGAGTACAAGGGAGCGGAGACTGGTGGGCTCCCATTGGCGCGGCCGAACAGATTGAGTGCGGTTGTCGGCCGGGTTCCGGACGGCTGGAAATGCCGATTCACGAGCACTGCAAGGCGAATCATGACTGTCCAGGCAGTACGATCGAAACAGCGGCCGGATGCACCGAATAGTTCAACGGCGGTTGAAGTCTCATCACTTCGCCATCGTTGGTTAGCTTGATCCTGGATCGCTTTGATCGGACCTGAACCGTTTCTACGCTTTTCCGAAAAAAGTAGGGATCTTTATTCCAAAATCCGAACAAAACCTTAATCAACAGCCAGATAACGCCGAACACTGAATAGTGTTTGCTGGCGTAAAAGCCAAGCTTGCCTTGGTTCAGCGCCCCGCGGCGGAGGGTCAGGACATCCTCTTCCACGTAGGGATTGTTGGAAACCGCGAACGCCAATCCACGGATCATTTGTTTTTCCGTTCCATCGTCAATCGCGACAACGATCCTCCTCGCCGCGAAGGCTGAACGGGGCAACTCGTAGAGATATCCTCGAAGCCGGTGCAGCAGAGGTCGGCCCCGCAACTCTGCCCGGGTCTCCGCGAATATCGCGGGCAAGCCGAAGAACGAGTTGCAGAAGAACAGGTGACCGTTAACCTCCGCCGCGTCGATGCGGTGGCGCTCACCTCGCGCGATCACCCGGATCGCTTCCCGCAAATCCAGGGGAATTCTCAAATCATTGGCAAGCCGGTTCAGGGTCCCCATCGGCAAAATGCCCAGGGTCTTGTCGTGCTTCATCGCGTACGAGGCTGCTGTGTTAATGGTCCCGTCACCGCCGCCGGCAACCAGTAATGGGACATCGCTTTTCGCGGCTGCGCGCAGGGCTTCCTCGATCTCGATGGAAGGCACGGACCAAAGATCCACCGTCATACCTTCCGCTTGGAAGGTTTCCGTGATGGTCGATTTCAGGGAGTCGCGGTCATACCCGAGAGAGGAGCCCGCTTCTTCGTTGATGATGGCTATCGCTCTCATACTGACTGTCGGAACCGCCGTTTCATGCGTAGCGGGCAGGGGAAGTTATTAGGGCGCGGCCTCCACGGGAGTCTATGTGGGCGCCTGAAACCGAGAAACCAGCGCGCCTTGCGCCAGAAGCGGGAAAATCCGATACCCGACCGGGAGGGCCAAGCGGGTCGCCCCGACGAGCGATGGGAGAAGAGAGTGGCAAGAAGCGCAAAGCCGGCGGAGCCGGGCACCAAGAAAAAGACGCAAGGAAAGACCACGAAGCCCGCAGCGCTGCCCAAACCGAAACCGTCTGCCGCAAAGCGGATGACGGATGAGCAGATCGAGGAGTTCTTCGCCCGGCTATCCGCCGAAGCGCCTGAGCCGAAAACTGAGTTGAGCTATTGCAGCCCCTTCACGCTGCTGGTTGCGGTCGTCTTGTCGGCCCAGGCGACGGATGTGGGGGTCAACAAAGCGACCGGGCCACTTTTTGCCGTCG
>CAYYSC010000050.1:0-1582 GCA_964474065.1 uncultured Rhodospirillales bacterium
CCCCGACACGCGGATTATGATTCCGCTGCTCTAACCAACTGAGCTACTCCGCCATCCCGGCGCTGACACCTGTTTGTGCCGCGGAGACGCGTATATGGCGGGGCTTTGAGCCCCTGTCAACGGTGCAGGCTTACCGAAAACCACAGTGCCAGATGAACGCTTTCTCGGTCACGACCGCATCCATCGGGATATCGTGTGCCTGGGGCCAGATTGTCGGCAGAACGGCATGGCTGTATCCTACGCCGATGGCGAGCGGACGCGGACGCATGGCGGCGAGCGTGCGATCATAGTAACCGCCACCATGACCCAGCCGGTAGCCCTCGATATCGTAGCCAAGACAGGGCATCAACAGAACCGATGGTTCCACGGTTTCCATGGTGTCCGGTACCGGAATATCCCACACCCCGGCACGCATGGGGCAGTCGGGTGTCCAGGGGCGGAAGGTTAGGGGCTGCCGCGGGAACGTATCCGGCAAGGCCGCCTTGGCGCCCGCCGCTACCCAATGCGCGGCCGCTGCCCGCAGGTCCGGTTCGCCGTGCATCGGCCAATAAAACGCAAAGCGCTGTTGCCGCAATTCCGGCACGTGTTTGACCAACCGGCCGGCGATGACTTCGTCGGCATCCTGCCGCCAGGCCAAAGGCAATGTTTCGCGGGTCAGGCGCAGCCGTTGTCGCTGCGCCCGCCGCCACCGGCTCGTCCTGTTCACCGGGGCGGCTCTTCGGCCGTCGCCGTAATCCATCCGCCGCCGAGTACCCTGCTCCCGGCATAGGCGACACAGGCTTGCCCGGGCGCTATGCCGTATTCCGGCTCGTCCAGCACCACGTGCGCCCCGCCTTCGCCATCGCTTCGGACGCTCGCCGGAACGGGGCTCATGGTGGACCGCAGCTTGACCTCAGCCCGCTCCGGTTGCCGTCCCAACGGCGCGTCGCCTAGCCAGTTGACGGCCGTCGTCCGAACATAGCGCCGGCCTAGCGCAGCCTTCGGGCCAACGATGACCTGGCGGGTTTCGGCCTCCAGCCGAACGACGTAAAGCGGTTCGCCCTTGCCGTCCGTGTTGCCGAGGTTGAGGCCCCGGCGCTGACCGATGGTGTAGTGAATGATGCCCTTATGCTCGCCGAGCACCCGGCCGTTTCGGTCCACGATTTCGCCTGGCTCGGCGGCGCCTGGGCGGAGCTTTTCAACCACCTGGGCATAGGAGCCGTTGGGCACGAAACAAATGTCCTGACTGTCTGGCTTGGCGGCGACCTGAAGCCCGAAGCTTTCCGCCAGTGCCCGCGTCTCGCTCTTCGGACGGTCGCCAAGAGGGAAGCGGAGGAAGTCCAACTGTTCCCGGGTGGTGGCGAACAAGAAATAGGACTGGTCGCGGCTCGAATCGACCGCGGCGTGCAGTTCGGAGCCCGCCCGCCCCTCCAGCCGCCGGATATAATGGCCTGTCACCAGCGCGTCCGCGTCCAGGTCACGGGCTGTCTCCAGCAGGTCACGGAACTTGACGGTCTGGTTGCAGCGTACGCAGGGAATCGGCGTCTCGCCCCGAAGATAGGCGTCAGCGAAATCGTCGATTACCGATTGGCGGAAGCGGGAT
>CAYYSC010000050.1:1592-8732 GCA_964474065.1 uncultured Rhodospirillales bacterium
CGAGCACGTAATGGGGGATGCCGATGCGGTCGGCGACGTTGCGGGCGTCGTGGATGTCCTGACCCGCGCAACAGGCGCCCTTGCGCTCCACCGCTGCACCGTGATCGTAAAGCTGCAACGTGACGCCAATGGTGTCATAGCCTGCCGCCGCAACCATCGCCGCTGCGACACTGCTATCCACGCCGCCAGACATGGCCACGACCACGCGCGTTGCTGCGGGTGGCTTGTGGAGACTCAGGTCCAGCGGTGCCCCCATGCGTTCGGCAACGACGGTGCTCATCCCTCCAGCCCCATCTGCCAAAATGCTTCTTCCAGGCGCGTCGCCTCTGAGAAGGTTGCGGCCAGGCTTTCGAAGCGCCCGTCTCCGCCGCGGTTTTTCAGCAGGCGGTCGAGTTGTGTGACGTGGGCCCTGGCCGCCGTCTGGTATTCGGTGCTGGCATACATCTCGATCCAGGGGCGGTAGGGATTGCCGTCCAGCTTGCCTTCGCCGGCGAGCATGGAGCCGATTTCTGCGTAACCAACCACACAGGGAGCAAGCGCCACATAAAGGTCGAGCACATCGCCCGCCATCCCCGCTTCGAGCACATAGCGGGTATAGGCCATGGTTTCCTGGGCCTCGGGCTCCGCCACCATGTCCTCTTCACTGATGCCCCAGTTCTCGCAAAATTCGACATGGAGCTTCATTTCCGTGTCTGCGATCGTGCGCAGCCCCTCGGCCGCCTGGCGGATGTCCGCGAGCGTGCGCGACTTATAAGCCGCTAGAGCATAGGCGCGGGCGAAGTGAACGAGGAACAGATAGTCCTGAATCAGATAGCGCTGGAATGCTTCTTCTGGCAGCGTGCCGTTGCCGATCTGCTTCACGAAAGCGTGGCGCGTATACGCATGCCATTCTCGGTAGGCAGCGGCGCGCAGGCGCGCGAAGAGACTATCGGCAGCGAAAAGCATGGTCCGGCGCCCCTTCAGCCTTGCATATTGCGCGTCTCGGAAGGAAGCGTGACGGTAATCCCGTCCAACTCCTCCGTGACGATGATCTGACAACCCAGCCGCGATGTTTCCGTCAAGCCGAAGGCGAGGTCGAGCATGTCTTCCTCATCCTCCGTTGGCTCGTCCAGGGCGTCGAACCACTCCGGCTCAACGATCACGTGACAGGTCGAACAGGCCAGCGATCCCTCGCAAGCGCCCTCGATGTCTATATTGAACTTGCGCGCAATCTCCAACAAGGAGAGACCCGCAGGCGGCTCCACAGTGGTGCGCTCACCGGACGGACTGACGAATGTTACCTTTGGCATGAAGCGGTCCTTACCGTTTTTCCCCTTATCTCCGCAAGCAAAAGCCGCAGCCTGCGCGGTTTGGATTTAGTGCCAATCGATCCCCGGGGCAGCCCGGCAGAAACCGATGATCGACGCGTCCGCGTAACCCGCGGCGCGTAACTCGCTGATGCACTCATCGGCATCGGAACTCGGAACCGCGGCCAGCAGGCCGCCGGAAGTTTGCGGGTCCGCCAGGATCGCCGGCACCGCCGGCAGGAAAGCCCTATTCGCCGGTGCGAGCGTGCTTTCAATGCCCTCCGCCAGCATGGCGGCTGCCCCGGGCAGAAGGGGCATGGCGGCCACGTTCAGTTCTGCCCCCATACCGGAGGCATTTAGCATCTCCCGCAGATGGCCGATCAGGCCGAACCCCGTGATATCCGTGACGGCGTGGGTTTGATAGCGGCGTAGCACGTTGGCGGCGGTGGCATTGCTGTTCAGCATGCTCGCCAGAGCGGCCTCGATCCAGGCGCTGTGGGCCTTGCCGCGCATGTCGGCAGCCAGCAATACGCCGGTGCCGAGAGGCTTGGTCAAAACCAGAGCATTGCCCGGTTCTGCTCCCCCTTTCCGCCAAAGTTCAGCGGGGTCGGCAAAACCGTTGACCGAGAGCCCGAAGGCCATTTCCGGGCCTTCGCTCGAATGCCCACCGATCAGCGCCGCTCCGGCTTCCCGAAGTTCGGCGCAGGCGCCGGCGAGCAACTGATACAGATCGCCCGCCATCGTCTCCGGGGCGGCGAACGGTAACGTTGCGTGTGCGAGCGCGCTGTGCGGCACCGCTCCCATGGCGTACAAATCAGATTGGGCATGTAGGGCTGTGATCCGGCCGAACAAGTAGGGGTCGCCGATAAACGCCCGGAACTGGTCGGCCGACTGGACCAGTACCTTGCCGGCAGGCGGCTCAATGACGGCGGCGTCGTCCCCGGCGCCCAGCAGCACGCCCGGGGCCCGCCCCAATTCGAGACGCGCCAGAGTGCCCGAAAGAACGTCGCCCGCAATCTTTGCGCCACACCCGGCGCAGCGCATCGGCGGGGCGTCCGGGTCGGCGGCATCCATTTCCGGCAGTTCCCGGTATTGCCGCATCCAGCGCTGGTCAATCCAGTTCTTCCAGCGCCATACCCAGCGGCCCGAAAGAGCGAGCGGGCCGTAAGAGGCAATGCCCTTCTTTTCACCGCAAGAAAGCAAAGAGAGGAAGCGTTGTTGCGGCTGGTAGGGTTTCAACGCTTTCTCGCGCGCCGCCAGCCGCAGGTTTTTGGCCAGAACCGGCCCTTGGCGGACGGCATAAACCCCGGCCTTCGGCAGCGGCGAAGGCCGGAATGACGCCGTGTCGCCTGCCGCGAAAATCCCGGGGTGCGAAGGGCTCTCCAATGTCTCGGTCACGGAGACGAACCCGCGTTCGTCAACGGCAAGGCCACTGTCGGCGAGCCAGGATGCAGGCTGGCTGCCAGTTGCCAGCACCGTAAGGTCGCTCGGCAATTCCGAGCCGTCGGTGAGGCGTACGCCGTCGGCGTGTACCTCGGCCACGGCTTGGCCGGTGCGTGCCGTGATGCCTTTCGCAGCCAGTTCTTCGTGCATCTTGCGCCGCACCGCGGCGGAGTAGGTGGGAAGGATATCAGGGGTGTCGGTGACCAGGGTCACTTTCGGGCTAAACGCCTGCAGCCGGTGATGGAGGGCCAGAACCAGTTCGGCACCGCCCGCCCCGCCGCCGGCGACGACGACCCGCGCACGCTGCCCGAGCGTCTCTTGCCGTTCGGTCAGCCGTTCCAGGAACCGGTCCAGCGGCTTCACGGGCAGCCCATGCTCGGCAGCGCCCGGAATCGCGGAAATGGCGGTGGCCGATCCGACGTCGATGGAAGCGAGGTCGAAACGCAACTGTGGCCGAGCAGGCATGGAAACCGTTCTCGCGACCGGATCCACGGCTTCCGCCGGCGCATGGATCAGGCGCGCGTTCGCGAACCGGCAGAGCGGCCCCAGGTCGATGTGGCATTCGGCATGGCTGTAATGCCCGGCGATATAGCCGGGGATCATGCCGGAGTAGGGGGTGAAGGTGTCCCGTGCCACCATTGTCAGCCGCACGCCGGGCTCCGGCTTCATGCCGAACATCCGCAGAACGGCCACATGGGCATGGCCGCCGCCGATCAGGATGATATCGGTATGAACGGGAGTGGGGTCAGCCTGCACCGTAAACTGGCGCTGCCCCAGCAGAACAGCGCCCCCACCCTATCGGATCAAATCGGATCCCAGCTATAGTAATCGCCTGTACCCTCCAAGCCATAAAGCTCGTTCCGAAGCGCCGGTTCCGCCATCTCCGCCAGAGCCTCGTGCGTCCAGCCACCGGCATGATGAATGGTTTTAACCGGCCGCGGCTGGCTCATCAGGTAAATCTCGCCGCCCCGAACCCCGAAGATATTGCCGGAAATTTTGGCCGCCGCGTCGCTGCAGAGATACGTCACCACCGGCGCGACGTGCTCGGGCCGCGCATTCGCCCGGAACTTCTCGAAGGCCTCGGCCTGCTCATCCGATTTGATCGGTATCGATTCGATCATGCGGGTCCAGGCAAAGGGCGCGACGCAGTTGGAGCGTACGTTCTTCATCGCACCCTCCATTGCGACGACCCGGCTGAGGCCGACAATCCCCATCTTGGCAGCCGCATAGTTAGACTGGCCGATCTGGCCAACAAGGCCGCTGGTCGAGGTGAAGTGCACCATGGCGCCGGATTCCTGCTCCCGCATCGGCTCGATGGCGGCGCGGGAGACGTTGAAGCAGCCCTTCAGATGGACGTCGATGACCGCGTCCCACTCCGCCTCGGTCATCTTGTGGAACATGCCGTCCCGCAGGATGCCGGCGACGTTCACGACGGCGTCGATCTTGCCGAACGTGTCGATGGCTTGGCCCACCATGGCCTGCGCGCCGTTCCAGTCGCTGACGCTGTCGGTATTGGCGATCCCTTCGCCACCCGCCGCCTTGATCTCGTTCACGACCTGCTGGGCTGGTCCGACATCGCCCGTATCGTCGCCGGTCAGCGAGCCGCCGAGGTCGTTCACCACCACTTTCGCGCCGGCCTTCGCCATATCCAGCGCGATCGCGCGCCCGATGCCACGGCCCGCGCCGGTCACGAGCGCTACCTTGCCATCCATCAGTCCCATCGTCCGGAATTCCTAATGCTGTTGTCTGATCGAAGGCGGGTTCGGCAGGTTCGCCGGCCGCCGTTAAGGCTCGTGACTATCAGCAGGATGCGACGCTGTCACGCCGCTTGCTGAGGCTTGGGCAGGCGGGCATCATCAGGAATTGCCGAAAAGCAAAGCAGTCTTGCGCCAGAGGCCGGGTTGTACGGCTCGGGGGCCGGCCTTAAACACGCGCAAGCCCGGATGGTAGACGAAGAGGAACACGGCTCATGACTGGCCGCTACGCCGAAGTGCACGCACGGTCGCTGCGGGACCCCAACGGCTTCTGGGGCGAGGCCGCGGAGGCTGTCGACTGGTTCAAAAAGCCCGAATTCATTCTGGACGACCGGAATCCGCAACATCCACGCTGGTTCACAGGCGGGGAGACCAATGCCTGCTACAACGGCATTGACCGCCATGTGGAGGCCGGGCGGGGCGAGCAGGCGGCCATGATCTACGACAGCCCGATCACGGGCACGATCAAGTCGTTGTCGTTCCGGGAGATGCGCGACCAAGTCGCTTTGTTCGCCGGGGTGCTGCGCAAGCTCGGGATTGGTTATGGCGACCGCGTGATCATCTACATGCCGATGGTGCCGGAAGCAGCCATTGCCATGTACGCCTGTGCTCGCATCGGTGCGATCCACTCGGTCGTGTTCGGGGGATTCGCGTCAAACGAACTGGCGATGCGGATCGACGATTGCGGGGCAAAGCTGTTGATATGCGCCTCCTGCGGCATCGAGCCGGGCCGCCTGGTGGAATACAAGCCGCTGCTGGACCATGCGATCGAGCTGGCGCGGCATAAGCCGGAGCATTGCATCGTTCTGCAGCGGCCTGAATGCGAGGCGGCGCTGGTGCCGGTCCGTGACGTTGAATGGAACGACGCCATGGCTTCGGCGGCGCCGGTGGATTGTGTGCCGGTGCTTGCGACCGACCCCCACTACATCCTCTATACCAGCGGCACCACCGGCCAGCCGAAAGGCGTCGTGCGCGATACTGGCGGGCATATCGTGGCCCTCCAATGGTCGATGAAGAATGTCTATGACGTGAATCCGGGCGAGGTATTCTGGGCAGCGAGCGATATTGGCTGGGTGGTCGGTCACTCCTACATCGTCTATGCACCGCTGTTCGCCGGTAACACCGCGATCATGTTCGAAGGGAAGCCGGTCGGCACGCCGGATGCAGGCGTCTTCTGGCGGGTGTGCAGCCAGCACGACGTGAAGGCGCTGTTCGCGGCGCCGACCGCCTTCCGCGCGATCCGCCGCGACGACCCGGACGGAAATTTGCTGAAGCAATATGATCTGTCCGGCTTCCGCACTCTGTTCCTCGCGGGCGAGCGCTCGGACACCTACACCATCCAATGGGCCGAGGAGCACCTGAAGGTGCCGGTGATCGATCACTGGTGGCAGACGGAAACCGGCTGGCCCATCGCCGCAAATTGCATGGGCATCGAATTGTTGCCGATCAAGTACGGCTCTCCGACGAAGGCGGTTCCGGGCTGGGACCTGCACGTGCTTGGTGACGACGGGCACGAACTGAAACCCGGTGAGATCGGTGCCCTGGTCGCGAAGCAGCCCTTGCCCCCTGGCACCTTTCCCACCCTTTGGAACGCGGAGCAGCGCTACCACGACGCTTATTTCAAGGAGTTCCCCGGCTACTACCAGACGGCGGACGCGGGCTACATCGACGAGGACGGGTACGTTTTCGTGATGGCGCGGACCGACGACATCATCAACGTCGCCGGCCACCGCCTCTCCACCGGCGCAATGGAGGAGGTTCTTTCCGGCCATGCGGACGTGGCGGAATGTGCGGTCGTCGGTGTCGCTGACGAACTGAAAGGTCAGATCCCGGTCGGTTTCCTCGTGCTGAAAGCGGGGGTAAACCGGCCGCACGACCAGATTATCGCCGAAGCGGTGAACATGGTGCGCGAGCACATCGGCCCTGTCGCGGCCTTCCGGACGGCAGCGGTTGTGGACCGTTTGCCGAAAACGCGCTCCGGTAAGGTGCTGCGGGGGACGATGCAAAAGATCGCGGATGCGCAGATCTGGAAAATGCCGGCTACCATCGACGATCCTGAAATCCTCGCAGAGATCGAGGAGGCGCTTAAGGCGGTCGGCTATGCCAAGCGCTGATGCGGGCGCCTGATACCTACGCCCCTGATACCTGCTCGAAGAAAAGGCCGCCGTCACTGGGACGGCGGCCTTCTTAATTTTGCTATAAGCGGTCTTAGCCGCCGTTAGTGCCGGCCGGACCCGCAGGGCCGGGAGGTCCTTGCGGTCCGGGGGGGCCAGGCGGACCTTGCGGTCCAGGCGGACCGGCAGGACCAGGCTCACCCTGAGGGCCTGGCGGGCCTGCCGGACCCTGCAGACCTTGGGGGCCAGGCTCACCCTGTGGACCTGACGGACCGGCAGGCCCGGTATCCCCTTTCGGTCCAGCGAGGCCCGGAGGACCGGCGGGCCCAACATCGCCCTTCGGACCTTGTGGACCAACCTCACCGGTTGGGCCTGTCGGACCCGCAGGTCCTTCGGGGCCTTGCGGCCCGGCAGGGCCGGTATCGCCTTTCGGACCGGCCGCTCCAGCAGGTCCTGGTTCGCCCTGCGGGCCTTGCTCACCCTGAGGGCCTGGGGGTCCGGTTTCACCCTGCGGGCCTTGCTCACCCTGCGGGCCTTGGGGTC
>CAYYSC010000050.1:8832-12407 GCA_964474065.1 uncultured Rhodospirillales bacterium
CGGCCGGGCCAGCGGGTCCGGTTTCACCCTGCGGGCCTTGCTCACCCTGCGGGCCTTGGGGTCCGGCCGGGCCAGCGGGTCCGGTTTCACCCTGCGGGCCTTGCTCACCCTGCGGGCCGGGAGGGCCGGCCGGACCCATTGGCCCTGGCTCACCCTGCGGGCCGGGAGGGCCGGCCGGACCCGGTTCGCCTTTTTCCGGCTCCCGGTTTTCCAATTCTTGCAGCGTCTGCTCAGCCGCCGCGAGCCGCTGTTCCAGGCTAGCAACTTCCTCCTGCGTTACCGGTGATCCGCCGAAAACGGCGACTACCAGCGCGACGATGGCTGCCGCCAGAGCGCCGTAAACCAACATTCTCTCCACTGATTAGTCTCCCTGCTGCGCACGTCGAGCACACTAGCTTGCCTGTATGACAGTTCCTTGACCGTGAAGTTTCATATTTGCGCAAGAAACGCCTAATTTTATACCATTTCCTGCAATTCTTGCGCCCGTTGCATGAGGGGTATGCGATTTTGGCGGTTCTAACTGGACCGTGATTGTCCCATTTCAGGCGTGGTTAACACCAAATCAGCCGGAGAGAAACCATGCAGCTTCAGACCATTAAATCCAACGGTGCGCCAAAAACTGACTGGCTTGCCACTGCCCTGACCTTTGTAGGCGCCTTCGTAGCGATTGCAGCGCTTGCGCTCTTCGGCGTCGACGAAACCCGTGCACTACTGCTCGGCTAGCAGCCGCGCTTAACGCCAGGTTTCGCCATTCTGGGCGCGTTGGCGTAGCAGGTGATCGGCGAGGATGATGGCCATCATCGCCTCGCCAACCGGCACGGCCCGAATACCGACACAGGGGTCGTGGCGGCCCTTGGTCCTAACCTCGATAGGCTCGCCGGTTACCGAAATACTCGGCTGCGAAATCAGGATCGAGCTCGTCGGCTTGACGGCAAAACGGGCGATCACTGGCTGGCCGGTGCTGATGCCCCCCAACACCCCGCCCGCGTGATTGGTCTCAAACCGAGGTTCGGAACATGTTCCGGGATACAGGCAGTCGTGCGCATCTTCGCCGCGCATGGCGGCCGAAGCAAATCCGTCACCGATTTCCACGCCTTTCACCGCGTTGATGCTCATCAAGCCGGCGGCGAGGTCGCTGTCTAGCTTGCCATAGATCGGCGCGCCCAACCCAGGCGGCACATTCTCCGCTATCAATTCGATAACGGCCCCGAGCGAAGAGCCGTCCTTCCGCGCTGCATCCAGCATGGCTGCCCAGCGCTCAGCCGCCGTGCGGTCCGGGCAGAAAAATGGATTCTCGCCCACTGCCGACCAGTCCCAGTTCTCCCGGTCGATCTCATCTCCGCCCATGGCGACCAGCGCGCCGCGCACACGGCATTGCGGCCCGATGAGAGCCGTCAGGATCGCCCGCGCGACCGCCCCCGCCGCGACCCGCATGGCCGTTTCGCGTGCCGAGGACCGACCGCCGCCGCGGTAATCGCGAATGCCATATTTGGCTTGATAGGTGTAATCCGCATGACCGGGACGATAGCGGTCCTTGATCTCGCCATAATCCCGGCTGCGCTGGTCGGTATTCTCGATCACCATCCCAATGGCCGTGCCGGTGGTCATTCCCTCGAACACGCCGGAGAGGACCTTGATCCGGTCGGGCTCCTGCCGTTGTGTCGTGTAGCGGGATTGACCGGGGCGGCGCCTGTCCAGTTGTGCCTGAATGTCGGCCTCGCCGATGGGAATTCCCGCCGGTACGCCGTCGACGACAACGCCGATGGCAGGGCCGTGGCTCTCGCCCCAGGTCGTAAAGCGGAAAAGGTGTCCGAAGGTGTTATCGCTCATGCCCGGTGAAGGCTCAGTCTTTTTCTTTGAACGATAAGAGCAACGCGGCCGTATCTGCGGCCCGCCGCTGGTTCACCATGCCGACGACGTGGTAGCCGCAATCGACATGGTGAGTTTCGCCGGTCACCGCGGCACCGAGATCGCTCAGCAGGTAGAGGGCGCTGCCCCCGACATCCTCCAGGGTAACGTTGCGCTGCAACGGAGAGTTGAATTCGTTCCATTTCAAAATGAAACGGAAGTCGCCGATGCCGGAAGCCGCGAGCGTGCGGGCAGGTCCGGCCGAGAGGGCATTAACGCGGATGCCGTCACTGCCGAGGTCCGCGGCGAGATAACGGACACTGGCTTCCAACGCGGCCTTGGCCACGCCCATGACGTTATAATGGGGCATCACTTGCTCGGCACCGTAATAGGTCAGGGTCAACAGCGAGCCACCGTTCGGCATTAGCTCACTCGCCCGCCTGCAGACATCGGTGAACGAATAGCACGAGATGTCCAGCGACATTTGGAAATTCTTGCGCGTCGTGTCGGCGTAACGGCCTTTCAACTGGTCTTTGTCCGAGAAGGCGATGGCATGGACGACGAAATCAAGGGTGCCCCATGTTTCCTTCAGGGTAGCGAACGCCGAATCCATGCTGTCGTCGTCGGTGACATCGACAGGCAGGAGGAGCCCGCCCCCGATCGAATCGGCCAGCGGGCGGACGCGTTTTTCAAGGGCCTCGCCCTGATAGCTGAAGGCCAGCTTTGCCCCGTGCGCGGCCAGCGTTTTCGCGATGCCCCACGCCAGCGACCGGTCATTAGCGACCCCCATGATCAGACCGCGTTTCCCGGCCATCAAATTTGACTGCAGCTCCATCGTTACTCCTCAGGCGCGCGTATCGAACTGGGCCAAGCAAGGGGCGAGCTTGGCGCAGCCTCAGCATCACTGTAGACACTAGCCGTGAGACATTGAGCACCTCACGGGCCTCTGTATGGGGCAGGCTGGGAGCAGAGGCAATGCCGCTTGCCGGAAGATCCGCGGAAATGAGCTCGATTATCGAAGCGATGCATCGTTTTCCCGCGTTCGCTCTCTACGTCGTCCGACGTTTCGACGGGGATCTCGGCTTCCGCACGGCTTCCGCTCTTACCTACACCTCCCTCTTGAGCATGGTTCCGCTGCTGGCGGTGTCGCTGGCAATTCTCGCCGGCTTTGGCGTGATCGAGGAAATGCGCCAGCAGGTTCGGGAGACCCTGCTGAACTTCATTTTGCCGGAAGCCGCCGGCCAGGTCACTGCGTATTTCAACCAATTCCTGACCAACACGAGGCAATTGACCGTCGTCGGCCTCGTTGGGCTTGCCATCACGGCGGTGGTGACGCTTGCCACGATCGAAGCCACATTCAACCGGATCTGGCGCGCCCAGATCACCAGGCCCTGGCCAATCCGGTTATTGGCTTTTTGGGCGGTGCTGACGCTTGGTCCCCTGTTGCTGGGGGCGAGCATCTCGCTGACGGCAACGGTGCAAGCCTTCACCGACGAAACGTTCCTTGGCGCCTTGGTCCGCCCCATTACCTTGATCGGCCCTTTCCTGATCCAGTGGGCGGCGTTTTCTCTTCTCTATTTGGTCATTCCCGCGAAGCGGGTGCGGATCTTGCATGCGCTGACTGGAGGAGCGATTGCGGCGGTGCTGTTTCAGATCCTCAAGGTCGGTTTTGCCATATTTGTCGGCACTGCAGAAAATTACCGGATTATTTACGGAGCACTGGCGGC
>CAYYSC010000051.1:0-12337 GCA_964474065.1 uncultured Rhodospirillales bacterium
ATCCGGACCTCGATCACCGGATGGAGTATTTCGATCCCAAGACCCGCCCGCATTCGATTTTCCTGGACGAGGGCGTGCTGCTCTCCTCGCCGCCGGATGTAATTCGCTCTACCGCGACCACCGTGTTTGCGGGTGCCGTTGCCGCCTACTCCCAGCAAGGAGCGAACCCCTTGGTGGAGGGAGACCATCGCCATGCCTTCCAGCTCGCCCATGACGCCTATCTGCGGCTGATGGCGGAGCTGGATAACCCGGCGCTGCGGATCGACCTGAGCCTGGCAGCCTTCAT
The DNA here is from genome assembly GCA_964474065.1 of uncultured Rhodospirillales bacterium. Classification (GTDB taxonomy): domain Bacteria; phylum Pseudomonadota; class Alphaproteobacteria; order Bin95; family Bin95; genus JACKII01. The sequence continues at coordinate 287 of CAYYSC010000051.1, forward strand.
CGCGAACCGGGCAGAGGACGACGGGCGGCGGCGTTTTGCGGGCGGCCCCTTCTCCGGCAATTATGCCGTCTCCACGGCCTTGCACGTGCGCCATCCCAAGGTGGGACAGGGCGAGAGTACCTCCGTCGTGCACGCGACCGCCCTCCGCCTCGCCGCCGGGAAGGTCGATCTCGCCCAGGCCCGCAAGGTTGCGGAGGCACTCGGCGTCTGGAAGGAAGGCATGGACGCCAGCACCGCCGCCCTCGCCGTCGCGGACCGGCTGGAGGGAATATACGAGGGCCAGGGAATACCAACGCAGGTGCGGCAACTGGAAATTCCGCAAGACGATCTGACTGGCATCGCAAGGGAAACAGTGAAGAATTTCAATGCCAACCGCGAGGTCCGCTCGCCGGAAGAGCAAGTCGATGACGCGCTGCGGCTATTGCAAGCGGCTTGGTAGGGTGCTCCGATAGAGATAGCGCCCAAGCCCCTAAAGTGAGGCCGTCCTCATGAGCGCCAATCCCCACAGTCGCTTCTCCGAGGAAACGCTGATCGCGGCCGGTTTTCCGACTATCTCGTATGATGTCCTCCGGGTTGGCCAGCAATTTCGCTCCGACGAGCGCCTGTTGCGGCCAGAGGACGTCGAGGCTTACGCTTACGCTGTGGAGGACGAGGACCCCTGGTTCTTCGCCCCCGGTCCGTTCGGCGGCCCCATTTGCCATCCCACGATCCTGGCAAACCAAGCGCTGCTTCTCCGCCATAATCATTTCGTCGTTCCCGCAGGGCTGCATGCCCGCATGATGTTCCATTTCCACCGAGCACTCCCCCTTGGCGTCCGTGCACGGACAACCGGCATGGTGGCGGAGAAGTACTGGCGGCGCGAAAAACCCTATATGGCGACCGATTTTGAGACCCGCGCGGAGGACGGTACGCTGTTTGTTTCCGGCCGGTTTGTGCAGATGCTGTTTGCCAAAGACACTGCGCCGCCTGCCGGCACCACCGAGGGCTCCAACCGTGCTGGCGAGGCAGTGGCGGTCTACGATCCTTCCATTCAGGCGGCGGAGGGTCGGAGCGGCAGCCTGACGGTCGGCGAGACGCTGCCGGCGGAGCAGCGGACCATTCAACAGCGCCAGATCGACATCTATTCGGGGGTCAGGCCCTACTCGATCCATACGGACAAGGCCTGGGCACGCGAGAAAGGCTTTGCCAACACCATCGCCCAGGGGATGATGAGCACCGCTTATGTCTCTAAGCTCATGACTAGGGCGGTCGGCGAGGGCTTTGTCGCAGGCGGTGCCATGGACGCCCGGTTCCTACGCCCGGTGCTTTGCGGCGACACGCTGGAGATCAGGGGCAATGTCGCCGGCTTCACCCGGGAGCCCGACGGCCGCCCGCGGGCGCATATCACGGTCGCTGCCCACAACCAGCGCGGCGAACAGACCATGGCGGGCGGGGCAAGCGGGATCTGCTCCTGACCGGGAGTCCGGCCCCTTTCGCCGCCCCATAACTCATGCGATAGTTTGCTTCATCAATTAAGACATAGGAGGAACGCCTGATGAAAGCCGCCGTGCTGTTCGAAGTGAACAAGCCCCTTGAAATTTGCGAGGTCGAGTGCCGCAAACCGAAAGCGCACGAGGTGCTGATCCGCACCGGCGCCGCCGGGCTCTGCCATTCCGACCTGCACTTCATGGAGGGGCTTTATCCGCATCCGCTACCCGTCATTCTGGGGCATGAATCGGCCGGCGTCGTCGAGCAGGTCGGATCGGAAGTCAGCTATGTGGAACCGGGCGACCACGTCATTACCTGCCTCAGCGTGTTCTGCGGCACCTGCAAGAACTGTACGACCGGACGGCCCAATCTCTGCCTGAACACGGCTGTGAAGCAGCCCCCCGGCCAAGCGGACCGGTTCGAGTGGGACCGGCCGGAGAAGCTGCACCAGTTCACCAACCTATCATCTTATGCCGAGCAGATGCTCGTGCATGAGAATGCCCTCGTGAAGATGCGCAAGGACATGCCGATGCCCCAGGCGGCGCTGATCGGCTGCGGCGTCATCACCGGCTTCGGCGCGGCCGTGAAGTCGGCGGCCGTGAAGTTCAACGATACCGTGGCCGTTATCGGCTGCGGCGGCGTCGGCATGGCGGCGATCAACGGCGCGCATGTCGCGGGCGCGAGCCGGGTCATCGCGGTGGATACCAACCCGGTGAAGCTTCAACTGGCCACCAAGCTTGGCGCAACCGACCTGATCAACCCGAACGACGGCGACCCTGTCCAGCAGATCAAGGATATGACCGGCGGCGGCGTCGATCATGCCATCGAATGCCTGGGCCTGAAGCGCACGGCGGAGCAGGCGTTCGAAATGCTTGCCGTGGGCGGCACGGCCACGATCGTCGGCATGGTGCCGTTCGGGCAGAAGCTGGAAATCCACGGCGCGGACTTTCTGCGCGAGCGCAAAATCCAGGGCTCTTCCATGGGCTCCAACCAGTTCCGCGTCGATATGCCGAATCTGGTCGACCTCTACATGGACGGCCGCCTGCAGCTTGATGACTGGGTCTCGGACATCATCAAGATCGAGGATATCAACGAGGGCTTCCAGGCGATGAAGGAAGGCAAGGTAGTGCGCTCCATCATCGACTTCGGGGTCGTCTGACACCCAGGGGGAGAGGCAGGGCCTGCCATGGGCCCGGCCCTCCCTTCACCGGTCCGACGTCACGAAAGAATCATGCATCGGTTATGGACATTGGGAGAATCTACCGGCCTCATAGAACCATCGCACGGCTAGTGAGGGTCTTTGTTTGCGCCAAGCACCGCCGTTGACCGTCAGATCGAGGCCGGCGCGCCCGCCGCAAGACCGGCTGAGGTGCTCGCTCCTCGCAATTGGCCGTAGTTTCGACGCCGCCCGGCATAGTGCCCGGCGGCTTTTTTGTTGCCTTTCCATCCCCCACCCCGGTCAGGAGCAGCGTTCTCATGGGCAAGAAAGCAGCGAAGCAGGCAGTCGCGAATCTCGACGACATGCGCCAGCATCAAGAGTTTCTCGAAACCCGCTTCCTCGCCCATAATGGCAACCAGCCTGGCAGTAATGGCCGCTGGGACCCTCTCGACTGCATCGACCAGCAGCGCGACCGCCGGTATGTCCGGCACGTCCGCCCGCAGAGCGGCAACCAAGCCAGGCTCATGGAAGCGCTCGAAGGGCACGCCCTGACCTTCGCCGTCGGCCCAGCCGGTACTGGCAAGACTTATCTGGCCATCGCGGCGGCAGTCGAAGCGCTGGAAAAGGGCTCCGTCGGCCGGGTTGTCCTGTCCCGGCCGGCTGTCGAAGCGGGTGAAAACCTGGGCTTTCTGCCCGGCGCGCTGGAGGACAAGCTCGATCCGTATCTCCGGCCCTTGTTCGATGCGCTGGGTGAGCGTCTGGGGGGCAAGCGGCTGCGCGCCATGATGGCGGACGGTACCATCGAAATCGCGCCCGTCGCCTACATGCGCGGGCGGACCCTGAACAACGCGTTCGTGGTCGTGGACGAGGCGCAGAATTGCACCTACGCCCAGATCAAGATGCTGCTGACCCGGCTCGGCTGGCACTCCACCATGGTAATAACAGGCGATCCGGAGCAGAGCGACTTGCTGCCGGGTCTTTCCGGCCTGGCGGATATCGCTTCACGCCTGGGGGTACTGGACGGCTGCGCCGTGGTGGAACTGACCAATGAGGACGTGGTCCGCCATCCGCTGGTGGGCAAGATGCTGGAACTGCTCTGAAAGCTGGCCGGGGCTGCGGCGCCTCAGTCCTCGCCTGCCATGGCCGTGGGCGTCGGACGCAGCAAGGCGGGGTCGAGTGCGCCGATCTCTTCAATCACCGCTGCGACCGCCCTGGTTACGGATCCCTGCTCCGCTTTCATCACCCGGGTGGTCTCGTTCATGTAAAGCGGCCGGGCGAACTCCAGCTGGATCGCATGGACACCGCGCCCGGGCACCCCGTAGTTCTGGGTGATGTATCCGCCGGCATAGGGGTAATTGCGCACCACGCTGAGCCCCGCCGACTGCGCGGCGTGCGTGGCCGCCTGGGTAACGGGCGTGACGCAGGCTTTGCCGAAACCATCGCCCACGACCAAGTCGGGCAGACGCTCTCCGGGAAGCTGCGGCATGGAATGCAGATCGGCCAGCACCGAAAAGCCAAACCGTGCACGGCAGGCAAACAGCAAGTGCGACAGCGTTCGGTGATAAGGACGGTACCCTGTCAGCCACCGCTTGATGCCCTGGTCCACGGTGAGCCGGTAGCGGTTGACCAGCTGCCGCGGCGGGACATAGCGCGGAAATGTACCCAGCCCCGCGCGCACGCGGCCGGAGTCGCTGACCAGCCGCCGCGGGAGCCGCTCCGAGAACATCGCTTGGTCCCATTCCGACGGCGCGCGGTTCACGTCCACATACGCCCGGCCGAACCGGGCAATGACCACAGGCGCCCCGAGCGCTTCCGTCTCCGGAAGGAGACGGTCCAGAAAAGGGTCTTCCAAGCCGGAGAAGTCCGTGTCCTCAGAAGCCTGCTGCCAGAAATCTTCGGGATAGGCGCAGCCACTGTGCGGCACGGATACCACCACGGGTGTCCGCCAAGTTCTGGGCCACAGGATTTCAAGTGGCGGCGGCGTGACAGCGGTAGGACTGAACGCGACCATCGGTTTTGCAGTGCCTCATGGCCGCCAGGGGACGCCGGTTAGCGCTTCAGACCAAACGCCTGGAATCTCTTGTTGAAGCGAGCGATCTGACCGCCCGTATCGAGTAGGCGCTGACCGCCGCCGGTCCAGGCCGGGTGCACGAGCGGATCAATGTCCAAACGCAGTACATCCCCCTCATTGCCATAGGTGGAGCGCGTTTTGTACTCGGTCCCGTCGGTCATGATGACGGTGATTTCGTGGTAGTCTGGATGAATATCGGTTTTCATGTCGTCCCTCATGTCCAAACTGGATATCTACGTCAGCATGCCGGCATCGGCAAGGCCTACCGGCGCAACGCGGCCAATTGCTCGCCATAGACGCGGTCGATGATGTGGCGGCGAATCTTCATTGAGGGCGTCAGCATCGCGTTTTCAATGGTAAACGGATCCGGCACGATCAGGAAACGCCGCACCCGTTCCGGCAAGCTGAGCCGCGCGTTCACCCGTTCGACCGCGTCCTCCATGAAGTCACGGAAGCCCGGGTCTTCGGCCAGATCGGCCAATGCCGCATTCTTGCCAAGAGCTTTCGCCCATTCTCCGGCTGCGTCGGCATCCGGCACAATCAGGCCGACCAGATACGGCTGCTTATCGCCGACCACCATCGCCTGCGCGATCTCCGGCTCGAGTTGGAGGAAGCCTTCCACCCGCTGCGGCGAGAGCGTGTCGCCCCCGGACAGAACGATAATGTCCTTCTTCCGATCCGTGATCTTGATATAGCCGTCCTCGTCCATTTCGCCGACGTCGCCGGTGTGCACCCAGCCATCGCGCAAGGTTGCCGCGGTCGCTCCCGGGTCGTTCCAATAGCCGAGCATATTCATTTCGCCCCGCGCCAGGATCTCTCCATCCTCGGCAATTTTGGTTTTGACCCCGACCAGCGGCGGCCCGACGGTCTCCAGCTTCACCCGGTGAGGCCGGTTGCAGGAAATGAGCGGCGCCGTCTCGGTCTGCCCGTATCCTTGAAGCAACCGCAGGCCCAGTGCGGAAAAGAACAGGCCGATTTCGTAGTTCAGGGGTGCGCCACCGGACACCAGCGCCTTGATCCGTCCGCCGAAGCGCTCCTTGACCTTGGCCCGCACCAGCCGGTCCAGCGCCGCGTCCTTCGCGCGTTCGACCAAGCTGAGCCCGCCGGTAAGCTGCTTCTTCTTCCCAAGTTCGACCGCCTCCCAGAACAACTTCTGACGGAAGGCAGGCTGGTGGCGCAAGCCGGAAAGGATACGGCCATGCAGCGTCTCATACAGGCGGGGGACCGCGGCCATGAGCGTCGGCCGCGCCTCGATCATATTCCGGGCGAGTGTCTCGATGCCTTCCGCGTAATAGATTTGGGCGCCAATCGAGAGCGGAAAGAGCTGGCCCGCCGTGTGTTCGTAGGCATGGGAAGCCGGGAGGAAGGACAGAAACACCTCATCATCCGGATCCCCATCTTTCAGCTCGTAGAGGAGATCCCACGCACCCATGCAGTTACACAAAATCGCGCCGTGACTGAGCATCACCCCCTTCGGTGCGCCGCCGGTACCGGAAGTGTAGATGAGTCAAGCCAGGTCGCCGCGGGATACCTCGTGCAACGGTGCAGCCGCCCGGCCGTCGCGGCGCGCAGCTCCGGAGTTCAGCAATTCCGCCCAGGAATAAACCGGCTTGGGCGTGCCGCCGGGCGGCTCGCCATCGATCAGGATCAGGCCTTCCAAACTGTCCACAGAAGCTGCCGCCTCCAGAGCGCGGTCGAGCAGGCTGACCGTCGAAACGATTGCCCAGCGGGCGCCGCTATCCCGAAAGACATGGACGTGATCCGCACCGGTGTTGGTGATGTAGGCCGGCACGCTCACCGCCCCGGCGCTCATGATGCCGATATCGCCTATCAGCCACTCCGGGCGGTTCTCGGCGATCAGACCCACCCGATCGCCCGGCTCGACGCCAAATGCTGCCAACCCGTGCGCGCAGTTGGCAATCGCCTCCGCCGTCTCGGCGAAGCTGATGCTGCCATAGGCCCCGCCCTGCTTGGCCCAAAGAAACGGTCTGGCACCGCGTTCGGCCATCCGGTCGAACGCCATCGCCGGCAGCGAAGACCATTCTTGATAACTCTTGAGTGCTGCCCGCAAAACGGGATCGGTGATGCCCTGCACTGCATCCGCCACGGTGAAATCTCCTGAGACGATCGCGCGGGTTGGTCCCGCTTGCCCCACACCATATATGCGCCTTGCACTACGGAGAAAGTCTATGCCCGACGCCAGTACCGCCGATACCGCACTCGAAAACCTGCCGACCTGGGATTTGACGGACCTTTATCCCGGCATGGAAGCCCCTGACCTCGAACAGGATTTCCAGACGGCGGAGCGGGAAGCCAAGAGCTTTGCCGCAAAGTATGAAGGCAAGCTGTCCTCTCTTTCGGCCGAGGGGCTGGCGGAAGCGATTGCACGATACGAGGCGCAGGACGAGCGTCTGTCGCGAGTCATGAGCTATGCCGGACTGCTGCACGCCGGCGATCAGCTCGACCCTACCATCGGCGGCTTCTACCAGAATGCCCACGAGCGGGTCACCACGATCTCGGCCCATCTGCTGTTCTTCACGCTGGAACTGAACAAGCTCGACGATGCCACCCTGCAAGCGTGGCTGACGGCTCCTGCCATGGAGAAGTATCGGCCCTGGCTGGAAAACGTCCTGAAATACAAACCGCACCAGCTTTCGGACGAGCTGGAGAAATTCCTGCACGAGCAGCACATTGTCGGTACGGCTGCGTGGGTCCGGCTTTTCGACGAGACCATGGCCGGCCTGCATTTCCCGTTGAATGGCAAGGAATTGACCAGCGCGGAAGCCTTGCATCTGCTCTCCGACCCCTCCGCCGAAACGCGGAAGGCGGCGGCGCACTCGCTCGGCCAAGTTTTTGCCAAAAACCTGCCGCTGTTCGCCCGCATCACCAACACGTTGGCCAAGGACAAGGAAATCGACGACCGCTGGCGCAAATACCCCCGCCCCGTCTCGGCCCGGAACCTGGCGAACCAGGTGGAGGACGATGTCGTGGACGCGCTGGTCAAGGCAGTGCGCGATTCCTACCCCCGGCTATCCCACCGTTACTATGCCATGAAGGCAAAGTGGATGGGCGGCGACAAGCTGGACTATTGGGACCGGAACGCGCCGCTGCCGGATGCGGACGACCGTACGATCAGCTTTGACGAGGCCCGCGATACCGTCCTGTCCGCCTATGCCTCCTTCTCACCCCGCCTCGCGGATGTAGGGAGGAAATTCTTCGACAATGCCTGGATCGACGTGCCGACGCGTCCAGGCAAAAGCCCCGGCGCCTTCGCCCACCCGACGGTGCCGAGCGCGCACCCCTACCTGCTGCTGAACTATCAGGGCAAGATCCGCGATGTGATGACCCTGGCACACGAATTGGGGCATGGCTGTCACCAGGTATTGGCCGGCAGTCAAGGCCATTTTCTGGCCCGAACGCCATTGACGCTTGCAGAAACCGCCTCCGTCTTCGGGGAGATGCTGACCTTCCGCGTCGTGCTGGATTCTGAGAGCGATCCAGCAAAGCGGCGTGTGCTCCTGGCGCAAAAGGTGGAGGACATGCTGAACACCGTCGTTCGGCAGATCGCCTTCTATTGCTTCGAGGAGAAGGTGCACAATGCCCGCCGCGAGGGGGAAATTTCGGCGGAGCAGCTTTGCGATTTCTGGATGGAAATCCAGACCGAAAGCCTGGGGCCGGCGCTCCGCTACGATGAGCACTACCGCAGTTTTTGGACCTATATCGGGCACTTCATCCACGCGCCGTTCTACGTTTACGCCTACGCGTTCGGCGACTGTCTGGTGAACGCGCTTTATGCGCAGTATCAGCAGCAGCCCGCCGGTTTCGAGGAAAAATACCTCAATCTGCTGAGCGCCGGCGGCCGTATGAAGCATCAGGATCTGTTGGCCCCGTTCGGACTTGACGCCAGCGACCCGGCCTTCTGGAACAAGGGATTGGACGTCATAGCCGGCATGATCGACGAACTGGAAGCCCTGGGACAGGAACGCTGACTTTCCTTGTCTCTGCATTCCTGGGAAAGCCGTTGATCGATTGGACGCCAGGAGGTCTTTGCATGGGTTCGGGGTGGCTCTTGGCAAAGAAATGGCATGGCAGCTGACACCGAGCCAGGGACGCAAGAAAAGGAAAACAGGATGAGCGGAGCACCTACCGACGACGAAGCCTCCCGCTTTGGCCGCCGGGCCCGCCGCTATGTAGGCACTTCCCGCACCGTCGGCTCCCTCGCTGCGAAAGTGGCGGGCCAGCATTATCTGGGCATCAAGATGGACCGGGACCGCCATGCTCAGGCGCTGCGCAAGGCCTTGGGGGGCCTGAAGGGTCCTCTGATGAAGGTTGCGCAGATCCTTGCCTCGGTCCCGGATGCCATTCCCAAGGAATATGCAGAGGAACTGCGCCAGTTGCAGGCAAACGCGCCGCCGATGGACTGGTTGTTCGTCAAACGCCGGATGACCGGGCAGCTTGGCGAGAACTGGGAGGAGCGGTTCGCGGAATTCAGCCGGGAAGCAACCCACGCTGCCTCGCTCGGCCAGGTTCATAAGGCACAACTGCACAGCAACCATCCGATGGGGCCCCTCGAGGTCGCCTGCAAATTGCAATACCCGGACATGGCCTCGATTGTGGAAGCGGACCTGAGCCAGTTGCGGCTGATCTTTTCGATTTATGGGCGTTTCGACAAGGCAATCCAGACGGAGAACATCTACGAAGAGGTTGCCGCCCGCTTGCGCGAAGAACTCGACTATGAGCGCGAGGCAAAGCACATGCGCCTCTACTCGCGGATGCTGGCCAACGAACCGGGCGTCCATGTTCCGGACCCTGTTCCCGACCTTTGTACCGGCCGTCTGCTGACCATGTCTTGGTTGAACGGCATCCCAATGCTGGAAGCGTGCGAACGCCCGGCGGAAGAGCGAAACCAGATCGCCTATAACATGTTCCGCGCGTGGTATGTGCCTTTCTACGACTACGGCATCATCCACGGCGATCCGCACCTCGGCAATTACACGGTCAAGCCGGATAATTCCATCAATCTGCTAGATTATGGCTGCATCCGGGTGTTTTCGCCGTCCTTCGTGCAAGGGGTAATCGACCTGTACAAGGCGATCCGTGACCAGGACGAGGCGCTGGCGGTGCACGCTTACGAGACCTGGGGCTTCCAGAAGCCGTCCCGCGAACTGATCAATATTCTCAACATGTGGGCGGAGTTCATTTACTCGCCTTTGCTGCAGGACAAGGTGCAGAAAATTCAAGAACAGGACAGCGGCCTGTACGGCGCCAAGGTGGCAGAAAAGGTGCATGCGGAACTGCGGAGGCTGGGCGGGGTGCGCCCGCCGCGCGAATTCGTGCTGATGGACCGCGCCGCCGTTGGCCTCGGCAGCGTCTTCATGCACCTGAAGGCGGAAATCAACTGGTACCGCCTTTTCCACGATCTGGTGGGCGACTTCGACACGGCCGCCCTGATCCATCGCCAGAATGAAGCCCTTGCAGGGGTAGAATTACAGCCGACGACCGCCTGAAGCCGCGTGAACCTCTCCCCTCTGAGAGGAGATGCCGCGCCCCGTTGGCAATGCTCCCTATCAGCGGGAGGAGTGGACAAGCCTCGCGGGTTATCCTTTTTTCCGGGCGTCCGAAACGCGAATTCCTGTCTGCCTGCGACAGATCAAGGGGCACTCAATCAGAAGGCCGCGGCAAGGGGCCCGGCTCAGTTGCCGGGCGCGTATTTCCCGGTCAATTGCGGCGTGAAATTGCCGGGTTTGCCGGATTCGCGGTGGCTGGCACGGGTGATACGGGCCCAGGTGCGCTTGAGGGGGTCGGAAACGCTGAAACGCAATTCGCCCAGAATACCGATTTCCAGCGTGACCTTGTCACCGTCCTGAAACGGGTTCAGGCCCTGGTGGTTCGTGCCCGTCGCCACGATATCGCCGGGCTCCAGCGTATGGATGGATGAGAGCCATTCGATAATCCGAGGGATCTTGTGGGCCATGTCGTCGGTATTGAAGTCCTGCATCATCGTGCCGTTCACGGTTAATTTGACCGGCAGGTTATGCGGCTCGGGCACTTCGTCGGCAGTAACCAGAAACGGGCCGGTCGGCGCGAAGGTCTCCCGCGATTTTGCCTGGAAGAACACGTTGTTCGGCGGCGGCAGATCGCGGGCCGAACCGTCAATGAAGTTCATATAACCGAACACGTGGCTCATCGCATTGGCCTGGCTGACATTGCGCGCCTGCTTGCCGATCACCAGCGCCAGCTCGGCTTCGCCCTCGAAAATGCCGGCGGGCGCATCCGGCAGCACCATCGTATCGCCATAACCGATCAGCGAGGCCGGAGTTTTATGGAAAGCATTGATCGGCGCCGGTTTCTCCAGCAGGCCGTTTTCCATGTAGTTGACCGCCATGCAATCGATCTTGCTCGGCAGTGGCACCGGCGGGCGCAGGCGAACGCCGGACAACGGCACACCCGTACCGCATTCGGCCACCTCTTCCACGCTGTCTTTCAACTCCTCCCAGTTGGCGATCAGGCCAACGATCAGGTCGCGGGTGTCGCGGTGCGGCAGATGGGTGACCGTATGGGTAACGTCGACCACCGCGTCGTCATCGACCACGCCAAGGCGGAAATCGTTGAAATAGCAGAGCTTCATGATGGCGTTCCTCTGGTTCGGAATGGCTTTAAATTACGCATGAAGCAGGCCGCGCGCCAGCGGGAAGCGCAGTGTCGCTGGGTCAGGCCCGTTCGTCCCGCAACGACGGCTGCGCCGGCTCTTGCGCCGGCACCGCATGCAACCGCCCCTGGCGCCAGCGAACCTGCCATTCCTGCGCCGCGGCGCTGCGCCGGACACGGAGCAAGCTGACCCGCCAGTGCGGCTCCATCTCCGCGTCCAGGCTTGGCAGGCTGGCCAAACGCCAGCGCGTCTCTGCAAAGCTGGCGGCGCTGCCAGCCCGTCCGGGCCAGAGCACCAAGGCCGTGCCGCCGTGACTCTGGGCCGTCAGTTGCAGGCGGCGGGCTGCCATTGGCTCGAAAAGGCTCAATTCCCCAAGCGCGGCAGAGACAGCGCGGCTTTGCAGCGCTTCCTCCATCGCCCAAAGAGTTTCCCTGTCGTTGTTCGTGTAGGCGAACAGCAGGCGCTCCATCGGCACGCCCATCGCCTGCAGCCCCGGCGGATAGACCAAGCCGGACAGCAGGCCGCCAACATGCTGCAAGCGACGGTTCATGCACCAGAGTGCGGGCCGGGCATGTTCGTCCGCCTCCATCAGCCGGGAGAGAACGACCGATGAAAACCCCATCAGCGCGCCGTCGCCGCGCTGGTCGCCGTCATGGCCCGGCCCCATCAATTCGTGCACCGCACCACGGGCGAGGCCGCCGCCCG
>CAYYSC010000052.1:0-12297 GCA_964474065.1 uncultured Rhodospirillales bacterium
TCGCGGCCACCAGGATCACCCCCTCGTTCGCTTCGAAACCGTCCATTTCCACCAGCAACTGGTTCAAGGTCTGCTCGCGCTCGTCATTCCCGCCACCAAGGCCAGCGCCGCGATGACGGCCAACCGCATCGATTTCGTCGATGAAGATGATGCAGGGCGCGTTCTTCTTGCCTTGTTCGAACATATCGCGGACGCGGCTGGCACCGACACCGACAAACATTTCGACAAAGTCGGAGCCCGAGATGGTGAAGAACGGCACGTTTGCCTCGCCCGCGATAGCACGGGCCAGCAAAGTCTTACCGGTGCCGGGTGGACCGACAAGCAGCACGCCCTTCGGAATCTTGCCACCGAGCCGCTGGAACTTCTGCGGGTCCCGCAAAAACTCAACGACCTCCTCCAGCTCTGTCTTGGCTTCGTCGATCCCAGCCACGTCCTCAAACGTCACGCGGCCCTGCCGTTCGGTGAGCAGCTTGGCCTTGGACTTGCCAAAGCCCATGGCGCGACCGCCGCCCGATTGCATTTGACGCATGAAGAAAATCCAGACGCCGATCAACAGCAACATCGGGAACCAGGAAATCAGAATGCTGAGCAGCGCATTGTCTTCCGGCGGCAGCGCGTTCACACGTACGCCGCTTTCCTTCGCTTCCGCCAAGACATCCTGAGTATCCGGAAGGTATGTGTAAAACTCACCGCCGCCAGTGAAAGTCCCCGTCGCCTCACGGCCTCGGATTTCAATGTTCTGAACTTCCCCCGCTTCGATACGGGTAAGCAGATCAGAATAAGCCACTTCGTTGGCACGCGAAGAACCCACGGAATCCTGGAATGCATTGAACAACGCCACCAGGAGCACGAAGATTACCAACCAGATTACAATATTGCGCATTGATTTCCTCTAACAGCGCGATTCCGGCGGGTGCTACCTGGCGGTCGCCGGTGTTTTCATAAGTTCCCTAAAGATAGGGCCTTGGGCTTATTGAGCAACCCGGAAGCGAACCGCCGTCTCGCGGGGCAGGCGCTCCCAGGCAAGATTGGCAGCCCAGTACGGTCCCCAGGTGCCGCGCCAGACTCCCAGAACCGGAGCCGCTGCCAATCCCCCTTCCCCCCAAATAGCCGGGGAGGCCGCCATCAATTCGGCCGGAAGCGGCTTCTCAATTCGCCTGGCCGCTTCAATGCCAAGCCGCTCAAGGCGCCAGCAACCGGGCGGCAGCCAGGAGGGCACATGAAGCCGATAACGCCCGTCCCATTCCAACTTTCTGCGTGAGCGCAGATAAGACCGCTGCCGGATGTGCCGGTAATCGCGCCCGAGGAGCCATTCCGAGCCATGTTGCCACAAATATGCGCCGCCCAGAGAGCAGGGAGCGTGCCTCGCCAAAACGCTGACAAAATCTGCTTTCCGCAATCGCTGAGCGCGACCGACAGTGAGCAGCGCGCTCTCCCGTAACACGGCTACGGCCAGTGAAGGTGGCAGGGCAGTCAGGACCCCAGGCTTTATTCGGACAAACCCATCAGGGTCCGCTCCAGCCGCCAGTTCCCACGCTGCCCGGAAGACTCGATCCCTTTCCGCGCGCCACCATCCGATCCGGCGAACCAGGACGCCCCTTTTCGCGCTTGCATCCTCGCGGCGGAGAAGCGTGCGGACGGCCGTCCGCAGGTACCGCGGATTACGGTTCGAGGGGTCCTCCATCCAAGCCACGCCCACAGCCATCAGACCACGCCGGATGTCACGCGCCGTGCGGTTGAGCAGCGGGCGCTCGATGGTGACCGAACCCGCCTTGCGCTCCGCCGAAATTCCCGCCCCTGCCTCGAGCGGGCCTTTTGCCATCACGCGGATGGCTGCAGTCTCAGTGGCATCATCACGGTGATGGCCCAGCCAGAGACGGGAAATATCAGCAGCCTCGCAAAACCGCAGCAGCGCACCGACCCGCGCCTCCCGCCATGCTGCATGGTGGGAAGCGGAAACGCGGACCGTGATTTCTTCCGCCCGGATGCCCGCGGTCCTGGCAGCCGCAAGAACGTGGGCGCGTTCGCGTGTTGCCGCGGCGCGCGTCCCGTGATCGACCGTCAAGACAATAATCTGAGAACCGGGAAAGCGCCGAAGCGCTTCCATTAGCAGCGCCATGCCATCCGCGCCCCCCGACGCCGCAACGGCAACCTCGAGCATCAGCCGCAGTTATTGAGCCGGCGGGTTTCCTCCACCCAGCCCCGCCAAATCAACGGCATGTCTTGCACCAGCGACTGAACTACTTCAGTGTACTGGCAGGTATTCTCGCGGTCGCCGCTCTTGCTCAAGGCCAGGCTGGCAGCCACGGCTGCCTTCACGGCGAGATCAGGGGCATCCGCCGATTGAGCAACCCGGACGAAAGAACCGGCAGCCTGTTGAAAGTCCCCTAACGCGAACGCCGCAAGACCGTAGTCAAATAACGCATTTGGCCGCACTAAATTTTCCGGCGCCGCCGCCGACACCGCGCCGAAGTCCCCCGTCATCAGCTTTAGCCGTTCCTGGGAGACTTCCTGCGCCGCCGCCGGCGCCGCAAGCAATGCAACGCCGGCGAGAACGCAGCAAAGACTACGAAACGGCACCAGCCTGCACCACAACGACGGCACGGCGGTTTTGCGCCCATGCGGCCTCGTTGGAGGCATCGACTGCAGGGCGAAGCTCGCCGAAGGTTGTTGTTTCGATTCGGTCGCCGCTAATCCCCAGGCTCTCCAAGGCAGACTTGACCGCATGCGAGCGGCGAGCACCCAATGCGAAGTTGTATTCGGTCGTGCCGCGCTCGTCGGCATGCCCTTCGATCAGAATGCGAACATTGCGGTTCGCTAGCAGCCAACCGGCCCAGTCCTCAACCTGCGCCCGGGCTTCAGGGGTCAGCGAATGCTTGTCGAATTCGAAAAAGACGCGGTCGGTGCTGGTCACCTGCTCCAGGTGCTCCTGTGTCCCCGGCGGCGCAGTCACACCGTCGCCAGTGGCAGCGCCCGCGCCGGTTCCAGCCGTGGCCGCGGCTGACGCACCGCCAGCCATATCATCGGTGGAACCGCAGGCGGCCGCGAGCAGCCCTAAAGCCAAGACCCAAACAAAACGCATTGATTCCTCCTTGAAAGCAGCGCATCGCCAAGCGATGCGGAGTAGTCTTCAACCTTACCGCTCCGCCTTCCAGAACCCCTGTTCGGTCCTGCGGGCGGAGAAAGTCATAACGCATAGTGCGCGATTCCTATGCGTTTTTATAGGGGTCTGCCGCATCCCGCAGCCCGTCGCCCAAAAAGTTGAATGCCAGAATGGTGAGAATGACCGGTACCACCGGCAGCATCAACCAGGGATAAAGCGCTACCACATTAATATTCTGCGCTTCCACCAGCAGCACGCCCCAACTGGTGATTGGTGGCCTCAAGCCAAGACCGAGGAAGCTGAGCGCTGTCTCTCCAAGGATCATATGCGGAATGGAAAGTGTCGCGGACGCGATCAGGTGGCTCATGAAGTTAGGGACGAGATGACGCCCGATCACCCGCGAGGGTTTCGCCCCCATCAAAACTGCAGCGGTCGTGAAGTCTTCTTCCCGCAATGCCAACAGCTTTGATCGCACGGCGCGCGCTAGTCCAGTCCAGTCGAGCAGTCCCAGAATGATCGTGATGCCGAAATAGATCAGAATGGGACTCCAGGTTACTGGCAATGCTGCTGACAGCGCCATCCATAACGGGAGCTCCGGGAACGAGCGGATGATCTCGATCAGCCGCTGAGACACGTTGTCGACCCAACCGCCGTAATAGCCTGCCAACCCGCCGATCACGATGCCGATCGCGAAGGAAATGAGAATTCCGAACAACCCGACCGTCAATGAGATGCGCGCGCCGTAAATAATTCGTGAGAGGACGTCCCGGCCCAAACGATCCGTACCCAGAAGAAACAGTTTTCCATCTTCAGACGGGCAAAATAAATGAAAACTTGCCTCAAAAAGACCGAAGTACTCATATGTATCGCCAAAGCAAAAAAACCGAATTCGTTCAATCTTGGTTCGGTCTACGGCATGTTCCCACTGAAAATCCTTAAGATCGAACTTGCTGGTTGTGCCATAAACGAACGGACCGACGAATTCGCCCTCATGGAAGAGGTGAACCGCCTGCGGCGGGTGGTACAGGCTGTCCGTATGGCGCGTGTCGAGCCCATAGGGCGCAAGCAACTCACTGAAGAAAATCGACCCGTAGAGGACCAGCAGGAAAACACCCGACCAGACTGCGAGTCGGTGACGCTTGAGTTTCCACCACATCAACTGCCACTGCGTGGCAAGATAATAGCGTTCCTGTTCTGGCGATACACGCTCCACCGAATACGGATCGAACGGGGCGTCAGAGACCGTGTGGCCTAAAGGCGCCGGTTCCGGCCATGGGTCTTGGGCGTTGTTCCGCTCGGTCATGGACTAATGCTCGCTGCCGGCTCCAAGCCGAATGCGCGGATCGAGAGCGGCAAGCGCCAGATCGGAAAGCAACACGCCTGCGACCGTCAGCACCGCCAAGAACATCAGAAACGAGCCCGCAAGGTACATGTCCTGAGAGCGTAAAGCCTCTACCAGCATCGGCCCGGTGGTCGGCAAAGAGAGTACCAGCGAGACGATCGCCGCCCCCGACACCACTTGCGGCAGCAAATTGCCAATGTCGGCGATAAACGGGTTCAGCGCCATTCGCAACGGGTACTTCGTCAGCACCTTAATCCGCGGCAGCCCCTTGGCCCGGGCCGTGACAACATATTGCTTTTGCAATTCGTCCAGCAAGTTAGCGCGCAGCCGCCGGATCATCGCGGCGGTGCCGGAAGTGCCGATCACGATGACCGGCACCCATAAGTGCTCAAGAATGCTAAGGAACTTCCCCCAACTCATTGGTTCTTGCAAGTATTTCGGGTCCATCAGACCACCGATCGACGTTCCGAAATAGACCTTGCCGATATAGAGAAGCACAAGGGCGAGCAGGAAATTCGGCGTGGCGAGCCCCAGGAATCCCAGAAAGGTGAGGCCATGGTCGCCCCAACTGTACTGATGGGTCGCCGAATAGATACCGATGGGGAAAGCGACTGCCCAAGTGAAGAGGATCGTGGAGAAGGAGAGCAGGAAAGTCAGATAGAGGCGGTCTCCCACCACCTCGCTCACCGGCAGATCGTATTCGAAGGAATATCCGAAATCGCCGGTGAGCATGCCGCCGAACCAGAGGAGGTATTGCTCCCAGTAAGGCTTATCCAGACCATACTGCTTCCGCAGAAACTCGATCTTGCCCTGGGCGACCTGTTCGCCCTGCGCTTGCAGTTCGGCGATATAGGTCGTCAGGTAGTCGCCAGGGGGTAGTTGGATAATGATGAAGACGAGGATGCTGATCGCAACCAGCGTCGGTATCATCACCATGATCCGCCGGGCGCAATAAATCAGCATGCTGACCGGTCCTCCCTGTCTCTGGGCGCTGCCCGCAGGCGACGAACAGAATTGTGTCTATTTGAGCCAGAACCGGTCCGGACGATAGACGCCGAAATGGGCGCCCGGATCCCAGTTGTAGAAACCTTCTTCCGGCAGATTCTGGAGACGCCCGCTTGCAACGACCGGCTGCAGCACGCCGGCTACCAAGCCGATCGTATATACTTGATTGGTCCAGATATCGAGCATTTCCACCCAGATCCGCTCGCGCTCCTCTCGGTTCCGGGCATCGCGCCATTGGTGATAAAGTTCATAGAGGCGTTGGGGCTTCTCCATATCGATAGGCTCGCCCGCCTGGCCTTTGGTCTCCCGGTATTGGCCCCACTGCGGCCACTGCAGTTGCTGCTGGGTTGTCGGTGCCAACTCCTTCGGCGACATCAGGCTGGTTGCGAGACCGTTTTCCAGGCCGGACCAAATCGCCATCTGCGTTTGCCCGGCGAACACCCGATTGCGGAGCACGTCGCGCTGCAGTGGCTTCACGTACAGTTTGATCCCTGCCTTCAGCCATGTCCTCTGAATAAGTTGGAGAACGTCGGTCTCCTCAGTACTCTCGCCCCCGGTTTCAATGATGATTTCGAGTGGGCGGCCATCCGGTAAACGCCGCACACCGTCGCCGCCCCATTCCAGCCCCATCTCGTCCAACAGCCGGTTCGCGTAGGGCAGGTCGAAGTCCGTCCAGCGCAGGTCCCGCTCCGCCTTGTAAAGGGGGCTCTCGGGCAAGACCGTATTGCCAGCTTCCAGCGCAAAACCGTAAAAAATCACTTGGTTGATTTCGTGCCGGTTGACCGCCAACGAAAGGGCCCGGCGAAAGCGCGCATCCCGCAAGACCTCGCGCCAAACCGGATCTTCGTGGTTCAGGTTGGGATAGAGCGTGAAGTGCGATCCCTTGCCTGTTCGCCAGAGCAAGGTACGGAAGTTGTACAACTCTTCATTTTGCTTCAGGAACGAGATGTTGGCGAACTTGAGGTAGCGCGCCTGCAGGTCGCTTTCGCCGCTACCCGCTTTCGCCGGGATCAACTGCGAGGCTGCAAGGCTCATAATGACCTCGTTGATGTAAGGTAACTGCCGCCCCTCTTGATCGACGCGGTGATAGAAGGGGTTGCGCTTGAAGGCAAACCGCTGCGCCGGCGCTTCCGTCGTGTTCACCCACGGCTGAAGCAGCGGGAGATCCGGGTTGTCGTTCTTGTACATGTTATCGTAACGGTTGTGGAGCGATGCCCAATTGCGCCGGCGTGACTCCTCCACCATCGCCGCCAGTTTCTCCGGGTCCTGATAGCGCTCGTGGAACCGTTTCAGGTAATGCGACGGGGCATAAATATGCATGGGGCGCGCCCCGGCCAGTGCCGGCAGGAAAGCCGGGTTGGGTGCGTCCCAGGTATAACGGATGGTATAGTCATTTAGGTACTCAACGACCGGCGGTTTGCCATCCACCAGCATCTGGATCGGGGGGCCGCTCGGCGACAGATCGTCGTTGTTCGCCATATCCTCCCACCAATAGCGGAAAGCTTCCGTCGTGAAGGGCGCGCCATCGGACCAGCGATGCCCCGGCCGCAAGTGCAAGGTGAAAATCCGGCCTTCTTTTTCGTCATAGCGGGCGAGGATGTCAGGATGTAGCTCCAGCTTTCGGTCGTAGCCGACCAACCGCGCGTAGCCGTAAACCACCATTTGGCGCACATCCTTGGCTTTCGCCATCAGGATGTCCAGGGTTCCCCCATATTGGCCAGGGCCGAATTCTTTCTCGACAAAGGTCTCTACCGCAGGTGCTTCCGGCAGGCGTTCCGCGATCGGCGGCAGCTCCCCAGCATGCACCCGATCCTGAAGGTAAGGCACTTCCTGATAACCGGCTGCCGTGAGCGCAAACCAGGAAATCAGGCCAATCAGGATCCGCATCGTCGATCTCCCATCGGCTCCCTGTAGCCGGTCTTCTACGCCGCTTCTGCCACGGCACGCCGGCGGACATAGTGGCCCTTGCTGATCTCGACCAGTTTCGCACGCCCGTCTCCGTCCGCATAGAGGCCAGGCCAGGATGCGGGATCCGACGCGCGCTCGTCTACCACCCGCCCGAAATCCAGGGGATGGTCAAGGTTCGGTTCTGGTACCGCGCTCAGCAACGCCAGCGTATACGGATGGGTGGGGTCGCTGAAAAGCTTTTCGCGCGGCGCAACCTCGACGAGCCGACCGTCACACATCACCGCAATCCGCTCCGACATGTAATCCACCACCGCCAGATCGTGCGAGATGAACAGATAGGTCAACCCGAGTTCTTTTTGTAAATCTTTCAAAAGGTTAAGGATCTGTGCTTGCACTGAAACGTCAAGCGCGGAAACCGGCTCGTCGCAGATCAGCACCTGTGGCCGCAAGGCCAAAGCCCGGGCGATCCCAATGCGCTGACGCTGCCCTCCGGAGAAGCTGTGTGGATAACGGCTCAGAAAGCGGGAATCGAGACCGACGCGCTCCATCAGTTCCAACGCGAAGGCGCGCCGCTCGTCGGTCGTGCCCCATTTGTGGATGATCAGGGGTTCCGTGATGATGTCAAAGACCGTCATGCGCGGATTGAGGGCGCCGAACGGATCCTGGAAAATATATTGGACACGCCGGCGAACATCCAAAAGCTCATGCCGAGAGGCAGAAAGGACGTCCAGCTCCCCCTTCTCTGTCCGCAGCATCACCCTTCCTGAATCGGGCTGCATGGCGCGCATAATGATTTTCGAAGTCGTTGACTTGCCGCACCCGCTCTCGCCGACCAGCCCCAGGCACTCCCCGGGGGCGATGGAAAACGAAACGTCCCGGACCGCGAGCAGCCTCTCACCCTTGCCGCCGGCGAGCCCGGCGCGGCGCTGGCCGAAGCTTTTGGTCAGGCCCTCCACCCGCAGGATCGGATCCGGACCCGCGAGGGGCTGCCGCGCTTTGAGCAGGCTGCCCGTGCCGGTTTCCACTTCCCGAAGCGGCACCAGCCGTTCGCCGGCCTTCATGTGGAACCGCGGTACCGCACGCAACAGCGCTTTCAGATACGGGTGCTTGGGTGACCGGAAGATATCCTCGACGCGCCCAGCTTCCATCAGGCGGCCACCGTACATCACGACCACTTCATCCGCGAGATTGGCGACCACGCCCAGGTCATGCGTGATCATCAGCACGGCCATGTGAAAGCGCTCCTGCAGATCGCGGAGCAGTTTTAAAATCTGTGCCTGAATAGTGACGTCGAGCGCCGTAGTCGGCTCGTCGGCTATCAGCAGCGCCGGCCGGCAGACCAGCGCCATGGCAATCATCGCACGCTGGCGCAACCCGCCCGAAAGTTCGAATGGATAGCTGTCCACGCTGCGTGCCGGCTGCGGGAAACCAACAAGCCCCAGCATCTCCGAAGTCTTGGCCCGAGCCTCCTGTTGGCTCGCGCCCTGGTGCAGTTGCAGTGCCTCCCCGATCTGGTTACCGATTGTGTGCACGGGTGAAAGCGACGTCATCGGTTCCTGAAAGATGATCGCGATCCGCCCGCCGCGCAGCGATCGCATCGCACTGCCATCGGGGGCAAGTTGCGCAATATCCACGACCGTTTCAGGTCTCTGCGGATCCCGGAACAGAATGGAGCCCTCCGAAATGCGCGCATTTTCCGGCAGGATGCCCATGATCGCCTGCGCCGTGACGGATTTCCCTGACCCGGACTCCCCTACGAGGGCCACTGTCCGGCCATAGGGGATACGGAAACTGACGCCATCCACTGCCCGTGCAGTCCCGCCCGGGACACGGAAATCGACGGTCAATTCCTTGACCTCCATCAACAGGCTCACGGCGATCCCCTGTCCCTCTCTCCGTTCTGCTCTCCGGGCTCGGGCAGGGTGAACCCGGCCGCCTGGAAATTTTCCCGAGCTATAGGGGTAAGTGAGAGCCCATGTCGAGTGACAGCCGTCGCAACCTCGCTCAACAGACCGTAAAGGTCATTGAGGTTGGAGTCTGCCTTTATTTGAGTACCGTTGCCTTTAACCTTCAATTCGAACCAGCCTTTATCCTTCTCCCGGCGAGTGGAGAAGTACCGCAGGTCGATAGAGCTAACCGCGTCCCAAGGAATGGCCTTCGGCCGGGGCCCCTCGACGCGCAACCCGTGTTGGTCGCTCCATAAAGCGGAAAACTGGCGGATAGCGGTCGTGACACCAAAGCTGACGAACAGGAAAAACAGCGCGCCGACCCCGATCGTCACCATCCAGTGCCCGCCGAAGGAATAAAAAAACGGCACTGCCAGCAAAGCGGTACCCAATGCCGCCCGCAAATAATCGGGGAGCAAATTACCGAACGGGTAGCGGTATACGGAGGGTTCGGTGCTCGGAGGGGACATCGGACCTATCGCTACTCAGAGGGGGGCACGAGCCAATGTGCCGCCGGGTGGCTCTTTGTAAGAGCGAACAGATCGGAGAGAAAGTCCCACGCGTTTTCACCCATAACGGCGTGGTGACTCAGAACGCCGGTCGGCTCCGTGATATCTACTTCCCGCTGTCGCCGGGCGGCCAAGAGCGCTGCAATAGCCGCACACACCGATGCCGGCCCGGCGAAACGCCGCTCCTCCCGCCAGAGAACAAGGTCGACATGCGTGTTGACCTGCCATAACCCGGGCGCGGCAGTCGGCGAGCGGCGCGGCCGGTACTGCGAAAGGCCCTGAAAACCCGCGCCTGACAAGTGCGGGATAAGCTGTGCAGCGATACGGTTCCAGGGTGGCACCAGCACCGGGCACGCTGTGGAGCCAAATAAATCCTGCAGCCGCCCGCAAGCCTCGCGAAGGCGTTGGCGCGTGTCCCGATCCGCCGTCACCAGTTCCTGCTTTTTGTCCCCAACCGCGGCGCGATTTGTATGGCAGATGCCATGCTGCCAGACGGTTACGCCCTCTTCTTCCAGCAGCCTGTCGGCCAGCGCCGGCGTCGCCAGCATCGGGATGACCGCTAGAACCAACGGTACTCCTTGCCTCCCGGTGGCCCGTAGCAGAGGCTCGAGCGTTGCAGTCCGATCGGTTGCATCATCGTCCCGAAGCCATAGTGTGGCCGTGGCATCCGCTGCTTGCCAGCGGTCCAATTCAGCCAGAAGTGGCTTGAACGCGCTCACTGCGTAAACGCCGCCAAGTCCGCGTAAAGGATTCTCGCAGTTTCTGCGCCGCCATCGATAGCCAATGCTTGCAACGCCGCCGGCTCGACCGCAAGCGCCCGGTCGATGGCGGCAGCCAGGGTTTCCGGCGAAAGATCGTCTTCTTTTACAACCTGAACCGCCCCTCGCTCTTCCAGTCGCCTGGCGCGCAAAGTCTGCTCACTTTCCAGGCCGCCCGCATACGGAACGACCACCGCCGGGACTCCCGCCGCCAGGACATCCATCACGGTATTGTAGCCGGCCTGGCTCACCGACAGTGCTGCCCGGCGCAGCAAGCCTGGAAAGTCGGGACGCGCCGGCTCGACAATGGCGCCCTCGCCTGCCAGCGCCCGAAACTCGCCGATCACGTCACCGCTCAGTCCTGCTCCGCACAACACCCGCCATGGCAGCTTGCTTGCCTCTGCGCTGAGGGGACGCGCGGCGATAGCTGTTCGGAGCAGCGGCTCGCTCACTGCCCCACCACCGGCGGAGACGATCACCTCGCCCTCTCCGTCTTTCCCGGCCGCAGGCTCGGCGTCTTCCACAACATAACCCGTGTAGGCGAGCTTGCCGGCAAGCTGCTCTGTATGGGGAAAGGTAACCTCGAACGGCACGAGCAACGGATCGCCATGAACCAGAATGCGGTCAAACAAGCGTTCGACCCGCTCCAGCATCTCCAGCAGGCGCTCCGGCTTTGGCGGCTCCACCAATATGTCGCGCACCGAAGAAACAATGATGGCGCCCCTGCCGCGCTCCAAGGCCAGCAGAGGCTCCAACTCAAATGCAAATTGGCGGCGGCCAAATGGAAACAACTCGGTGATCACGATGTCGGGCTGTTCTTGTCCGGCAACCGTGAGCAAAGCGGTTTTGCGTCGTTCCCGCCACGCGTCGTCGATCGGGCGATCGTTCTCGTCGCGCAGATCCTTAAAATACAGGTCCGCCGCCCGCACCGGCGGCAACTGTTCGAGCCGTGCACCCCCGAGACGCAAATCCGGGACCGGCAGGCCGCCGGAGGCAACCGTCACCTGCATGCCGGCAGCCGACATGGCGCGCGCCAGCGTGGCTGCGCGTTTGATATGGCCGATGCCGAGCAGATGCTGGACCCAGAACAGGACCTTCGCCATCAGGCAGCATTCTCCCGAACGAGCGGCACGTTGGCCGCGCGTAGGGTCAGGCTGCCGTCCCGCTCTAGCCAGAATAGCTGGACGGCAGCCCGGTCCATCGAAAACGGTGGCTTTCCGAGAAAATCCCAACCGGTCGCCAGTGCAAAGGCGGCACGAATTACCCCCCGGTGGGTCACTGCGACCGTCGGGTGACCACGCTTCGCGGCTTTTCCCAAGAAGGTTTTTAGCCGAGACGCCACATCCCGCGGGCTCTCGCCACCAGGCGGGCGGAAGTCCCAGCCCATCGCCTCCATCCGGCCCATCTCCTCGCCAAGCCGGCTCCGAAGATCGGCAAGCCGCTCTCCCTTCCACTCCCCCCAGTTCATTTCCATCAGCAGGGGATCGGCGGCGGCGTTGCGGCCCGACAGGTGCCGGGCGGTATCGCGGCAGCGTTGCAACGGGCTGGTCCACCATTCGGCGGCAAGCAAAGGCGGTGGCGGCGCCCACTCGGCCAAGGCTGCCCGCCCCTTCTCGCTCAAGGGTGTGTCCATCTGGCCCTGGATCCGGCCATCCTCGTTCCAGGTGGTGGGCGCATGACGTATCAGACCTAGGAGCGGCATGTGACCTCCTGCAAAATGCGATCG
>CAYYSC010000053.1:0-12250 GCA_964474065.1 uncultured Rhodospirillales bacterium
GTTGCGCTTCTCCGCAATCAACGCCTTCAGCCGCTCGCGTGTGGCAGGTGTGGGCGGCAGAAAGGCCCCGTGTTTCCGTCCGAACGTGCCGGCCATCGCCTGCGCACCCGGGCTGCGCGACCAGAGGCGGAGCGCGAGCAAGGCAGCCAGCAGCAGCAGCAGCACGGTCGGAAATTGGAACACGCTGAAGCTCCAATGCGCCAGCACGAGTGCGAGTCCCAGGCTTGCGAAACCGACATGCGCCCGGAAGCCGCTTTTGCCGGACCAGCCGAAGCGCTTTGCGAGCACAGCGGTCAAGGACGCGGCCAGCAACAGGGCACCCACGATGGCGAATGATTGCAATAACGGGCTGCCCGGACGGGCCCAATCAGCAGCAGAGATACTGAACGCCACCGCTGCAACAATGCCAGCAGCGAGCCACCCGCCTACGATGCCGAACAGTCGGCGGTTGGATAGGTCTCTAGACATAATTCTCCGGAGAGTTCCGTGCTAAGAACCGCGGTAGCGGGACTGAGGCTCGAACAATAGCTCCGGCGGCCGACCGGCTTCCAGAGTCACAACATGATCATCCGCCTTCCGTGCACAAAACAGGCCGCCGCGGCGCGGTTTTTCCCATAACTTGAGACCGAATGCTCGAGCGGAAACGCAGGGATCAGAATTTCATCAGAATGATGAACGTGATCGGTTCATCGCAGAGGCCAGTTTAGTTTCCAGACATGCCTGATTCGGTTCCTCGTCTTGGAATTGACCCGATCCGGTGGACCTCAAAACATTATGGGCGAACGCGTATGATGGGGAGGAATGCCAATCGTCTAATCCGCCATTTTATCGGTCCGAACGGCAGGAACACCGTCGGCGCGGCGCAGATGGAGCCGCCCTTCGAGCCCGTCCATCAACTGTCGTGCTGTCCAACCGAGCCGACCGTGCCGCATCACGCCATAGCGGACAATGCCTTCGTCTGCGAACTCGCGGATACCGTCCATATTGAACCAGATCCGCATGAGGAGCCGCGTCGTCTCCTCCGTCTGCGCCGGCGCATGGGGGGCGCGACCGTGCAGCATGACATAGTTGTTGGCGAATTGGATGTCGCCGGGCTCGAAGGGAAACTCGAAGGCGTTTGCGTGTGTGATCTCGTCGATCGTATCCAGGATGGCGGAATCCTGAGCGCTGAAGCCGGTTCCCGTCCGTTCCGCCGCTTTGCGCATCCAGGTGCGGTTGTAGCGGCAGGAAACCTTGCCGTTTTTCTGGCTGAAGAAAGGCACACGGTAGCCGGTTGTCGGGGTCTCGCCTTCGCCATGTTCGTTCTGCCTGTCCCACACGAATCCCTCGTAGAGACGTTCGAGCATCTCGGGATGTCGGGCCAGCAGTTCATTATGCAGTGTGGTCGAACTGGAGAGACGGCTGTGCGGCGAGTCTTCAGGCTGGCGCACGCACAAGAGTGATACCACGTCCGACAGGTCCACATGGAGGGTGACGCGACCGGGATCTCCAACGGCGCGGGTTCCCTGATTAGGGCGCAATTTCCCTTCGGTGACATAGTGGATCAGCGTACCGTCGCTGTTCTGCGTCAGACCTACGCCCAACTGGGCGCACAAGCCCCAATACATCCGTTCCACGTCTTCAAGCGGACAATCCTTGGTCGGAAATCCATGAAGAAGCGCAAATCCACGGCCTGAGACAAGCTCCTCACGGATCGCGGACAAGACGGCGGCCGACCGCGGAAGCGGGAAATTCGAAGGACTGATTTCCGCCAACCCCAATCCTGCGGTTTTCGTGGCGGCGGCGGCGTCCAAGAGGCCTTCTACGTCTTTGCGTTCAAGTGCCAAATCCCAACTTCTGTCCCTAGCAAGGTCGGCGGGCGTCCAAGCGGTGGGTTCGCGGATCATTTCGCGCAGGATGTCTGGCATGGCTATCCCTCTTGCGGACATTCCCATCCGGAATGCCTCATTCAAAGCTATCGCCGAAAATCGCAGTGCTCAACTTAGTTATCTCCAGTGGTTGCCATTGAAGGGCCGCTTTCGAACATGCTGGCCGGTTGAATCTCTTATGATTGCTGCAGGATCCCGGATCCAGCGCGGCGTTCAAAAGTCGACGAACATCGACGGCGGCTCGTCCCAGCGCTAAGCTTTTCCGCTCAATTCGAACCCCGCGACCGTTTTTGGCGGGGCGCCTTCGCGGCGGCAGGATTGTTTTCGTAACGCTCCGAAAACGCTACACCGAAACGACACAAAAAATGGGAGACGCACTGATGCTCGTGATGGATGCCATGGCCCAGATCCTGAAAAGGGAGGGCATCGACACCCTGTTCTGCTTCCCAACCACGCCAATTATCGAGGCGGCGGTGGCAGCGGGCCTGCGCCCGGTAGTCTGCCGGCAGGAGCGGGTGGGCGTCGATATGGCGAGCGGGTTCGCCCGCGTTTCCAACGGCAAGCCGCCGGCCGTGTTCGCCATGCAATACGGCCCCGGTGCGGAAAACGCGTTCCCCGGCATCGCTTCCGCCTATTCCGACTCGGCGCCGATCCTGCTGCTGCCGCTCGGCCACAATCGCGACATGGCGCAGGTGTTCCCCACCTTCAAATCCTCCCGCACTTATGCCTCCGTGACCAAACAGGCGGAGGAGATCATCTTGCCGGAGCATGTAGGCGAGGTAATGCGGCGGGCCTTCAATGCGCTGAAAAACGGCCGCCAGGGGCCAGTGATGGTGGAAACGCCGGCGGACGTGGTGAAGGCGGAACTGGCAACTGACCCGGGCTACCAAGTCGTGAGGCGGGTGCGCTCTGCCGGCGATCCCGACGACATCGACCGCGCGGCGGAGATGCTGGTTGCCGCGCGCACGCCAATGATCCTGGCGGGGCAGGGGGTGCTTTATGCCGAAGCCAGCGAGGAATTGCGCGAGTTGGCGGAACTGCTTCAGGCCGGGGTGATGACCACGAACGACGGCAAAAGCGCCTTCCCGGAGGACCACGCGCTGGCGCTGGGGAGCGGCGGCATCGTCTACACCGGCCACGGCAAGGCGGTCCTGGCGGAGGCGGATGTGATCCTCGGCATTGGCTCCAGCCTGACGCCACACCGCATCACCACCCCGGCTCTGCCGAATGGCGCGAAGGTGATACACGCGACCAACGACACGCGCGACCTGAACAAGAACTATACCACCGAGGTTGGCATTCTCGGGGATGCCAGGCTGGTGCTGCGCGATCTGATCGGATGCGTACGCGACCGGCTGAGGGGAGACCAGCGCGATGACAGCATGGTGAACAAGATCGCCGGCCTGCGGGACCCGTGGCTGGCCGAATGGCAGACCAAACTGAACAGCACCGAAGTGCCGATGACGCCTTACCGTGTCCTGAACGAATTCATGCGCGTGATCGATCCGGCGGAGGCCATCGTCACCCACGACAGCGGCAGCCCGCGCGACCAGATCCTTCCCTTCTACCGGGCGACCACGCCGCGCGGCTACCTGGGCTGGGGTAAGTCGCACCAGTTGGGCACGGGGCTGGGCCTTGCCATCGGCGCGAAGGTGGCAGCGCCGGACAAGTTCTGCGTCAACTTTATGGGTGACGCCGCTTTTGGCATGACCGGCCTCGACTTCGAAACGGCGGTGCGCAGCAGCATCCCGCACTGCACCATCGTGCTCAACAACTCGACCATGGCGATCGAGATCCCACACATGCAACTCAGCCACGAGAGGCATAAAGCGCGTGACCTGGGCGGTAACTACGCGGCCTTGGCAAAGGATCTCGGCGGCTGGAGCGAGCGAGTCGAAGATCCGGCGGATATCGGCAACGCGATCCTGCGTGCCAAACGGGCGACAGAGGAAGGCCACGCCTGTCTTTTGGAATTCATCACCAGCGCGGAGACCGCCTTTTCCAATCGAAGCTGAAGAATGGCCTGCCGGCGGTCAGTGGTCGCTGCGGTGCAGGATCTGGTCCGCCAGCCCCGTATCGTAGGCCAAGCCTTTCGGCGAGAGGGCGATTGCCGACGGGAACATCGACCGGGCGAGGCCCTTGCGTTCAAGGGCGCTCCAGACGTTCGGGTTCTTCAGGCCGGTCGCGTCCTTGCTCATGACGAGGGCATCACCGCAGTGGAAATGGTTGCCGTGCGGCTGAGGAAAGGCGCGGATAAGAACCTCGCCGGTCTCGTCGTCTTGCACAGCGTAGTGCGGAACCCGCGCCAATTGTTGCAGGACGGTCAGGGTCTTGAGTTGCAGGGCGTTGAGTTTCAGCGGGTTTTTCTTGGGTGTCATGGCGTGCTTCATAATTCGATCGCGGGCGGAGCGCATGGCCAAGAATGAGGGAGGCACCGGCGGTGGGCAAGCCCCGGCAATGCATGCTGCCATTCCGGCCCTTCTGCTATGGAAGGTAGCCGGAGCCATGGCCGGATTCGCTGTCGATCGAGCCTCATCCCGCCATCCGGCAACGTTTCGGCAATTGGTGGACGGGTCCGGCTGCCGCCTTGCCCGCAATTGGAGGACCCCCGCCCGCGCTTTTCCCAGGCGGGCGGGGTAACCATCTCAAACCCCAAAATACCGGACCGATTGCAAGGAGCCGGCGAGCTTCCGCCGGCCATCGCATGTCAAGCTTGGTCGATCAGCTTGACGATGTAGTTTGGCAACGCGAACGATGCGACGTGGATCGCCGGGTTGTAGTATTGGGTGTCGATCCCCAACGCATCGAAGCGTTTCTGGATGGTCTCCAGGCTTTGCCAGCGCAGGTCGGCATCATCCGTCGCCCACCCCAGCGCCATGAAGCCCAGGGCGTAGGTCGGGCAGGAGATGACATAGGCGGCACTGTCCTTGAACAGCGAGCGAAAATGCCCGACCGAGCTTTTCAACTCGTCGCCCTGGACGAACGGCACCCCGTTCTGGGTGACGAGAATGCCGCCCGGGTTCAGGCATTTCTTGCAGTTCGCATAGAACTCCCGCGTGAACAGCACCGCGCCTGGCCCGATCGGATCGGTCGAGTCGACCATAACCACGTCGAAGGTTTGCTCGGTCTCGGCGACGAATTTGGCGCCGTCGCCGATGGCCAGCCTGACCCGCGGATCGTCGTAGGCGTTGCCGCAGATTCTGGGGAGGTACCGCTTCGAGACGTCGACCACACCGTCGTCGAGTTCGACTTCGGTGACATGCTCGACTTCGTGCTTCAGCACTTCCTCGAGCAAGCCGCCGTCGCCACCACCGATGATCAGCACGCGCTTCGCCGCCCCGTGGGCCAATAACGGCACGTGCGCGAACATCTCGTGGTAGACGAACTCGTCCCCTTCCGTTGTCTGCACGATGCCGTCCAGCGTCATGAACCGGCCGAATTTCCGGTTGCGCAGGATCTTGACGTCCTGAAAGCCGGTATGGCCTTCGTACAGGACCTCATCGACCTGCAGACGCTGGCCGACGCCGTCGTGCAGAATCTCGTCGAACCAGATGCCGCTCAAAGCTGCAGTCCGCGGCGGTGCTCAGAGAGTTGCACCGCAGACGGCTTGAACGCTTTTTTCAGCACCGGAATGGCGAGATAGGGGTTGCAATCGCCGCACATGAAAATGTCCAGCGCCGCGAAGTCCCGCTCCGGCCAGGTGTGGATGCTGATATGGCTCTCCGAGAGGACCACGACGCCCGAAATGCCGCCATTCGGCTCGAAGTGGTGCAGGTCGACGTTCAGAATCGTTGCGCCCGACACAATGGCGGCTTCGCGCAACGCGGCCTCCACCGTCTCCAGATCATTCAGGTTCGCTGCGCCTGAAAGATCGATCAACAGGTGTGTACCGGCGAATTCTACGCCGTCCTTTTTCACGAAGAAGTCGAGACGCTCTTCTTCTTGCGGCGCGGGATTGCTCACCGCGCCGGTGGTATAATTAAGATCCGTCTCGTCGCGACCCATACAGTGAGGATCGACAACCCGAACGGCTTCGTGCTCTTCAGGCTGTAAAGCGGACGAGACATCATTAGACAGCTCGTACCCCGCGACAACAGCCAGCTCTGCGAAAGTGCGATTGTCGTCCATCGCAAGACTCCCGTAAAACCGGTATTGGGGGGTGGGAAAGGCGCGCCTTATGAAGGATACGCGCCAGCCGTGCAAGCAAAACTTTCGTTGCTGTGCAAGTTTTTCTGTTTTGCCGCATGTCGAACGTAATTGGGAAGGAACGGCCCGCAGCGCAAGGGCCGATTATTCGGCCGATAAGTGATTGTATCGGCTGCGGCATCCGTGCAGGCTCATGCGTGACCGACGAGGCAGAGACGCCCAGCTTAGAAAGCCTCCGGGCTCATTGTTGCCACGAGGGCGCCGCCACTTACGATCGGACGCTCCATCGCCGTTCCTTCAGGGATGAGTTGTTCGGCGAAGAAGCGGGCCACTTGGCGCTTCTGCACGGCGAAGGCGTCGTCGCGCCCAGCGGTCGCCATGGCGCCCCGGGCCATGAGCCAGCCGCCGATCACATAGCCTGCCATGCGAAGATAGCTGCTAGCGCCTGCCAGGGCTTCGCCAGGCTTTTCGCCCATATTGGACACCATCCAGCGCGAGGCACGCTCCAGCGCTGCCAGCCCTTCCGCCAGCGGCTCAACAATGGCGATCAGGTCCGGTTCGTCGTAGTGGCGCAATTCCTCCGCCGTGGCGGTCATCTCGGCGATCAAAGCACCCATGGCCTCGCCGCCGTCCCGGCCGACCTTGCGGCCGACCAGATCGATGGCCTGAATGCCATTGGTGCCCTCGTAGATCGCCGCAATCCGGGCGTCACGGTAGTGTTGAGCGGCGCCGGTTTCCTCGATATAACCCATGCCTCCGTGCACCTGCACGTTCGTGGAAGCCACTTCGACGCCCAGATCCGTGCTCCACGCCTTTACCACGGGAATCAGCAGGTCGACCCGTCGCTGTGCCGCCTGCCGTTGATCAGGATCGATCAGGTGTTTGGCCAGGTCGAGCCCCGCGCCTGCGGTCAGGGCCAGTGCGCGCATGGCCTCCGTCTGGGCGCGCATGCGCAGCAGCATGCGGCGCACGTCCGGATGATGGATAATGGTCACCGGCTCGCGGCCGCCTTTGACCGCGTCCCGCATCTGCACCCGGTCTTTCGCGAAGGCAACGGCCTGCTGATAGGCGCGCTCGGCGACGCTGACGCCCTGCAGGCCGACGCCTAGGCGGGCATTGTTCATCATGGTGAACATGTACTCGATGCCGCGGCATTCCTCCCCGACCAGATAGCCGACGGCACCCTCATTCTCGCCGTAGAGCATGACCGCTGTCGGGCTCGCGTGGATGCCCATCTTGTGCTCCAGCGAGGCGGCGCGGAGGTCGTTGCGCGCACCGGGCGAGCCATCCTCATTCACCAGGTATTTCGGTACGATGAACAGGCTGATGCCCTTGATCCCCGGCGGGGCATCCTCTGTCCGGGCCAGCACCAGATGGACGATATTTTCTGCCATCTCATGGTCGCCGTACGAAATATAAATTTTCTGCCCGCTAATTCGGTAGTGACCGTTCTCCCGCACCGCCTTCGTGCGTAGCGCGCCAACATCCGAGCCCGCCTGCGGCTCCGTCAGGTTCATGGTACCGGACCAGCGGCCGGTCACCATATTCTGCAGGTACGAGGCCTTCTGCTCGGCGGAGCCGTGGGCCTCCAGCAACTCGACCGCGCCCTGGGTCAGCAGGGGGCCGAGAGAAAAGCCCAAGTTGGCCGAGCCCCAGATCTCGTTCAGCGCCGTGGCCACCAACCACGGCAGACCCTGACCGCCGTGTTCCGGCGGGAAGGGCGGGCCGTTCCAGCCGCCTTCCACATACGCCTTGTAGGCTTCCGGAAATCCGTCGGGCATCCGCACGACCCCGTTTTCCAGGCGTGCGCCTTGCTGGTCGCCGATGCGAGAGAGAGGAGCCAGCACGCCCTGTGCGAACTTGTCCGCCTCGTCCAGGACCGCGTCGACGAGATCTGGCGTGACGTCTTCGAAACACGGCAGAGCCAGCACCCGCTCCAGACCGGCCAAGTGGGTGAGGGCGAAGCGAAGATCGGCGAGCGGTGGGGCGTAATCAGTCATGAGCGACGGCGATCCTGCTGTTTTCCGACATCGGGCGATGGGCTTTAAAGCGGATTTAGGCGAGGCGGTGCGCCCTGCCAAGCATGCTTTCGGTTGACGGTGGCGATTCCCTGCCTATCCTAATCACCACGCCACTGATCCCCTCGGGAGAGATCGTCCGGTGTCCGGGTAGCTAGCCCGGTCGTTGGACGGCGCCGAAGGAGCAACCGGCCCCGGAAACTCTCAGGCACCGTGGACCGTGGGGTGAGGCACCTCTGGAAAGCGAGCGCGCTCGAAAGGCGCGCTCCGCCGAAGAAGTAAGCACAGGCAGGCTCTCGTTAGGAGTGAACCGCCTCTGTGAATCTTTCAGGCGCGGAGACAGAGCGGGGCTGTGTTCGGACCGGTAACGGTGCGGACGGCAGCAACCGCGAATCCGGAGGTTCAGCCCATGGCCGAACACAAAGAAGGTTCTCTACTAGAGACGCCGCTAAGCGGCCTTCACCGCCGTCTTGGCGGCAAAATGGTGCCGTTTGCGGGCTATTCGATGCCGGTCCAATACAAGGACGGCATTCTCAAAGAACATCTGCACACCCGCAAGCTCGCTGGCTTGTTCGACGTGTCTCACATGGGACAGGCATGCTTGAGTGGCCCCGGCGCGCCGGAAGCACTGGAGGCGCTGGTGCCCAGCGATATTGCCGGACTGGAGCCGGGGCGGATGCGCTATACGGTGCTCACCAGCCCAGAGGGTGGAATTCTCGACGACCTGATGGTGCTGCGCCTTGCCGACAATGCGTTTCATTTGGTGGTCAACGCTGCCTGCAAGACGGAGGATTTTGCTCATATCGCGGCCCATCTTCCTTCGGGACTGACCTTCACGCCGCGGCCTGATTTGGCGCTGTTGGCGCTGCAGGGGCCGGAGGCAGCGAGGGTCCTGGCGCAACTCGCGCCCGGGGTGAACCAGCTGGACTTTATGCAGAGCGCCAGCGCCTCTATTGACGGGGCGGATGTGCTGATCACCCGCTCCGGCTACACGGGCGAGGACGGCTACGAGGTCAGCATCGAAGCGGGTAAGGCGGAAGCCCTTGCCGAGCGACTGCTTTCTTTCGACGAGGTCAAGCCGATCGGCCTGGGAGCGCGCGATTCGCTGCGTCTGGAGGCCGGCTTGTGCCTCTACGGCCACGATATCGACACGACTACGTCGCCGGTGGAAGCGGGGTTGGTCTGGGTCATTCCGAAGTCTCGGCGGACGGCCGACGCTGGCTATCCAGGAGCGGCGCGTGTTGCCAAGGAAATGGCGGAAGGGCCTGCCCGCCGCCGTGTCGGCATCAAGCCCGATGGCCGCGCCATCGCCCGGGAGGGCGCCTTGGTGCTGGACGCAGAAGGCAACCGCATCGGCGTAGTGACGTCCGGCGGTTTCGGTCCTTCCGCCGAAGGGCCGGTCGCCATGGGTTATGTGCCACCGGGCCATGCCAAGCCCGGCACGCCACTGCAGTTGGAGGTGCGTGGCAAACGCCATCCTGCGGCGGTGGTGAAGCTACCCTTTGTTCCGCACCGTTATCGTCGCCAATCCTGAGCTGCATCCGGGGAGAACTCCGTCATGGCTAATGAACGTTACACGCAAGAGCACGAATGGGTCCGCGTGGAAGGGGATGTCGCCATCTGCGGCATCAGCGATTTCGCGCAAACGCAACTGGGCGATGTGGTTTTCGTCGAATTGCCCGAAGTCGGCGGTGTCGTCGCGAAAGACGCAGAAGTCGCCGTTGTGGAATCGGTAAAGGCCGCGAGCGACGTCTACGCTCCGGTCAGCGGCGAGGTGATCGAGGTTAACGAGGCAATCGTAGATGACCCAGAGACGGTAAACCGCGATGCGCTCGGGGAAGGGTGGTTGTTCAAAATCAAGCTCTCGGACCCGGGCGAAATCGACGATCTGATGGACGAGACTGCCTACGACGAATTCGTCGCGGGTGAGGAGGAGTAATGCGCTACCTTCCCCTGACGCCCCAAGATCGGGCGTCGATGCTGGAGACCATCGGCGCGCCCAGCGTGGATGAGTTGTTTCGCGACGTGCCGACGGCGGCTCGTCTGAATGCGCCGCTCGACCTCCCGCCGCACGCCAGCGAGATGGCGGTCGAGCGGGCACTGAAGGTCATGGCCAACCGCAATCATGCGGCTGGCGAGGGCCCATTCTTCCTGGGCGCCGGCGCTTACCGCCATCACGTGCCGGCGACGGTCGATTATCTGATCCAGCGCGGCGAGTTTCTGACCGCGTATACGCCATATCAGCCGGAAATCGCGCAAGGCACCCTTCAGGTACTCTTCGAGTTCCAGACGCAGGTAGCGATGCTGACGGGCATGGATGTGGCCAACGCCTCCATGTACGACGGGGCCACCTCCTGCGCCGAGGCGGTCATGATGGCATCGCGGGTGACACGGCGGCACAAGGCGGTGCTCTCCGGCAACTTGCACCCGCACTACCGGGACGTGACGCGGACGCTTTGCCGGATGACCGACCATCCCGTCGAAGTGACGCCGGTGCACGTGTTCGACCCCGACCTGGATGCGCTGACTGACGCGATCGACGACAGCGTCGGCTGTGTTGTAGTCCAGTATCCCGATGTCTTCGGCCATATCGCCGACCTCACCCCGCTCGCCGATGCCTGTCATGCCGCCGGCGCCTTGCTGGTCGTAGTGGTGACGGAGGCGGTAGCCCTCGCCGGGTTGAAGCCGCCTGGCGAGATGGGCGCGGACATTGTCGCGGCAGAAGGCCAATCTTTCGGCAACGCTCTTAATTTTGGCGGGCCGCATGTCGGCTTATTTGCGACGCGTGACAAGCTGGTGCGCCAGATGCCGGGCCGGCTTTGCGGCCAGACCGTCGATGCGGATGGCAATCGCGGCTTCGTGCTGACGCTCTCTACCCGGGAGCAGCATATCCGGCGGGAAAAGGCGACCAGCAACATCTGCACCAATTCTGGATTGTGCGCCCTGGCCTTTTCCATCCAGGTCGCGCTGCTGGGGGAAGAGGGCATGCAAAACCTCGCGGCCCTCAATCATGCGACCGCCGTGCAGGTTGCCGAGCGGCTGGACGGAATCAAGGATGTGGAATCGTTGACGCCGGCATTCTTCAACGAGTTTGCCGTCCGCCTGCCGAGACCCGCCGGGCCGGTGGTGGAAGCGCTGGCAGAGAAGGGCGTGCTGGCGGGTGTGCCGGCTTCTCGTCTCTATCCGGAAGAAGCGTCGTTGAGTGATGTGCTGCTGGTCGCGGCGACCGAAACCGTGACGCCGGAAGACATCGAAGCGCTTGGTGAAGCGCTGGAACAGGAGTTGGCATGAACGTGATGAACAAGCAGGGCCGTCCGACGGTTCCCGCCGGCGAGGACGAAAGCAGCGCCGCACCGGAGACTTTCACCGGCAACCGCGCGCTGGCACTGGAAGAGCCGTTGCTGTTCGAACAAAGCGCAGAGGGGCGCAGCGGTGTGGATTTCGCGCCCGTGCCGGAGGTCAAGGACCGGCGGGGAGCACTGTCGCGCAGCGGCACTATCGGCCTCCCTGGGGTTTCGGAGCCGCAGGTGGTGCGGCACTACACGCGGCTTAGCCAGAAGAATTATGCCATCGACGCCGGCATTTTTCCGCTTGGCTCCTGCACCATGAAGCACAATCCGCGCCTGAACGAGCGGATGGCGCGGCTGCCCGGCTTCTCGGATATTCATCCCCTGCAGCCGGAAAGCACGGTCCAGGGCGCCCTGCAGCTCATGAAGGAGCTGTCCCGGTGGCTGATGACCTTGACCGGCATGCCGGCCGTGGCCTTGTCGCCGGGTGCCGGCGCGCATGGCGAGTTGACCGGCATGGCTGCGATTCGCGCTGCCCTCGAAGCCAAGGGAGAGGCTGGGAAACGGCGCAAGGTGCTGGTGCCGGAGTCGGCGCATGGCACCAATCCGGCGACTGCGGCGTCCCTCGGGTTTGAGGTGGCTGGTATTGAAGAAGACGAGCACGGCCGGGTCGACCTGAAGGCATTCGAGAAAAGCCTGGGCGAGGACGTTGCCGCGATCATGCTGACCAACCCCAACACCTGCGGCGTATTCGAGTACGACATCCGCCGAATTGCCGACGCGTTGCATGAGGCTGGCGGCTATTTCTACTGTGACGGTGCTAATTTCAACGCTATCGTTGGTCGGGTGCGGCCAGGTGACCTCGGCATCGACGCCATGCACCTGAACCTGCACAAGACCTTCTCGACTCCGCACGGCGGCGGCGGGCCTG
>CAYYSC010000054.1:0-12247 GCA_964474065.1 uncultured Rhodospirillales bacterium
GGCCGGGCTCGCCGCGGTCACCGAGCGGCTCAAGCTGTTCGCGACTGCCGCGGTGCTCACGTTGCCCCCCGCGATCGTCGCGCGTATGGCAGTCACGATCGACAGCATCGCGCCGGGGCGCTTCGGCGTGAATGTCGTCACTGGCTGGCAACATGCCGAGTACTCGCAGATGGGACTGTGGCCGGGGGACGAGCACTTTGCCCACCGCTACGACTACTGCGCGGAATACGTGCAAGTCATGCGGGAATTGTGGTCGACGGGGCGATCGGATCTGAAAGGCCGTTTCTTCACCATGGACGATTGCCGCCTGCTGCCGATGCCCTCTGCCCCCGTCGAAATCATTTCCGCCGGGCAGAGTGATTCTGGTATGGGGTTTGCGGCCGAGCACGCCGACTACAACTTCCTCTCCGGGGGCGGCGAGAATGAAGCAGCCGGTCTTGCGCGGCAGGTCGCGCGGCTCAATGCAGCAACCGCAAAAACCGGGCGGAATGTCAAGGCCTTGGCCCTGATCATGATTATCGCCGATGAGACGGATGAGGCGGCGCAGGCGAAGTGGGAGCACTACAAGCGCGGCACCGACCATGAGGCGCTCGCCTGGCGCGACAGCCAAGCCGGGGTCGACAAGAAGGCGGACGCACTGTCCACCGCCGGGCGCATGCTGACGGAGCAGCATAACCTGCCGACCAACATCGCCCGCTTCGTCGGCTCCTACGAGACCGTGGCGGCGAAGCTGGACGAACTGGCGGAGGTAGAAGGCCTCACGGGCGTCATGCTGACGTTCGATGACTTCATTATCGGCATGGAACAGTTCGGCCGGCGTATCCAGCCCCTGATGCGATGCCGGAACCCGGATGTGCGCCACGCTGCATAAGGAAATCGGGGGAGGTCTTTGGAGACAAATGGCGGTCTCCCGCAGCGGAGTCGGTTACTGCGGCAGACCGCCTTTTCTCCGGCCTGTTTCCCCGGCCAAGGGCCCCACAAACCGAGCGAGATCAAGACGCCACGACGGATAGAAAAACCATCGTAGCCTCCTCTAAACTTAGTCTTTCTCTACAATTCATCTATGCAGATTCTGCCAATTTATGATTAGGCTGCGCTTTTCGAAACGTGCCTACGGTTTCAGACGGTAACTCACCAAACAGTGACCTGTATCGGCCGGAGAACCGACCTAGTTCGCCTACGCCCCACCGATTGGCTATAGCCGCAATACTATAAGCACCAGCTTCTTCGGCTAATAAATCGTGGCGAATGCGGTGCAGGCGCAGCCTTCGGATGTATGCAGTCGGGCTTTCATCCATAACTTCAAGAAAAGCGCGGTGGAGCGTGCGGCGGGAAGTGCACGCCTCGTCGGCTAATGCGTTGAGGCTGATAGACTCCTCCAGGTTGTCTTCGATCCACGACTGAGCTCTTTTCACGATCCGCGCGTAATTGCCCGTGAACGTGGCACCGGCAGCGTTTCGCGGTTCTCGGCCGGCATGGAGGAGGAAAGCGTGCAACAGATCGGTTGCAATCGCGTCTATCGATTCCGGGTGCCAATCCGAACCCTGGTGGATGGCAAGCACCGCTTTACGGAGCCGCGACGTCAGGCTCGCGTCTAGAAGTTGAGGATAGAGCCCTGGATTCTGAAACGCCGCGTCATCCACTATCACCCCGCTTAGGCGCGCTTCGCGATGCAAGCGGTCTTCGGTCAAGCTAGCAGCAAGGTACACGGAGTGGCCGTTGTACATGCCCTCTTGGTCGGTACCTGCATCGAACAATCCCACGACGCCGGTTTGTACCTCCTGGTACAATTGTCGGCTTCCGGGGCCCCGCTGCAGTCCGACGCTGACCGTAACGCCCTCCGATGTGATAGGCCCTCTCAACCAGACCTTTCCGATAAACGAACCCGAAGTGATGGAGACGCCATCGCTTTGGCCGTAGAAAAGGGTCCCGGTCACGGGCGCCTTCCCCATTTGCACCACGTCCAGACAACTGCCCCGCACCGGTTCGCGCAGATCCTCAATGCGATGGATGCTCGTTTGTTCGAATCCTGTACGCGATGAGGATGACATCTTTGGGTAAGGATTGTCTCGCATCACCTCTCCATTGTGTTTTATGATTGTATATATCGACGCATACCAAGAAGCAACTATAAAGTGAGCGTTTGTCTATAACCGCAAGCGGGTCTAGGGGGAGCGAGCCAAAAACTCTTCGCTCTAAACGTCCATTGCCTTCAAAGCCTTCTCCACCGCATCGAAGCTGAGAAGGACACTGCCATGGCGGCTCTTGAAATCCTGCACCGGCGTCAGCACTGCCAAGTCTTCCCAGACGTCGTCAGGCAGGGGTTCCTTCTTCTTCAGCATCGCTCGCATCGCCGCCCCCACGTGGCGGAGTTCATCGACGCTCTTTCCGACGACGTGCCGCGCCATGATCGACGCTGCGGCTTGCCCGAGGGTGCAGGCGCGGACGCTGTGGCGATAATCAGTCACCGTGCCATTGTCGACCTTGAGATCCACGATGATACGGCTGCCGCAGAGGGGGCTGCGCACGCTGGCGCTCGCATCCGCCCGGTCAAGACGCCCTTGCAGCGGAATGTCATCCGCCAGTTCCATAATGCGGGCGTTATAAAGCGCCTTGATCTTCTCGGCTTCGCTCATGCGGTTCAGGTCTCCGCAGCGGCTTCCGCCGCCTTGGCCTCGGCATAAATGCGGGTCAGCATAGCGTGCAGCCCGTTGTTGCGGGTCGGACTGAGGTGTTCATCCAGGCCAATGGCGGCAATAAAATCCGGCTTGGTCGCCAAAATTTCTTCCGGGGCACGGTCCGAATAAATCCGCAGCAGGATCGCGATCAGCCCGCTGACGATATGCGCGTCGCTGACTGCCTTGAATTGCAGCTTGCCGCCATGCTGCTCTGCCACGAACCAGACTTGGCTTTGGCAGCCGCGCACCTTGTTTTCGTCCGTTTGCCATTCTTCCGGAAATTCCGGCAACTTCCGACCCAAATCGATAATGTGACGGTAGCGGTCCATCCAGTCGTCGAAGAACGCGAATTCGTCGATCAGCTCTTCCTGAACCTTTTCAATCGTGCTCAAAACAGGCTCCAGATTTGTTGGTCCGACAAGGGGTCTATACAAAATTGACGTGGCGGCGGTCGGGGCCGGTGAAGCTCTTCAGCAACTCCTCCAGAAACTCCTTTTCCACGTCGCGGGTAATGAATACCAAGCGAGTACGGTGATCCTCGCTCGGCCAATTTTCCAGCATAACCGGCGGGTGGAAGACGTGTTGGACGCCGTGGACCACGACCGGCCCCTTGAAATCTTTTACGTTGACGATGCCTTTGACGCGAAGCAGATCTGGACCTTTCAGCATCATCGCCATGTTGATCCACTCCTCAAAGGCATGCGCCTCGATTGGATCATCTACGGTCAGGCAATAGGCCCGGATCGCCTCATCATGGCGATTAACGTCATGCGCATCCGCATGGTGTTCGTGACCATGGCGTTCATGCCCGTGATCGTGTCCATGGTCGTGATCCGGTTCTTCGCGGGCAGCTATCTCTTCTGCCTTTAGCCATTTTTCGACGTCCGCGATCTTGTTCTTCGGGTCGAACAGCCCCGCATCAAACAAGAGGTCAGGGTCGATCTTGCCCTGCTCTGCTTCATAGACCGGCGCGCCCGGGTTCAGCACCTCCAGGCGGTCGCGCAGTGACGCCAGGGTTTTCGCGTCCGTCAAATCGCTTTTTGTCAGCACGATACGGTCGGCGACGGCCGCCTGCTTCACGCTCTCGAACTGTTTGTCGAGCGTATCAGAACCGTTGACGGCGTCGACGGTGGTAATCACGCCATCCATGCGGTACCGCCCGCCGACATACGGGTCGGCCATCAGCGTGTGCAGGATGGGTGCTGGGTCGGCGAGCCCCGTGGTCTCGATCACGACGCGGTGAAACTGGGGGATTTTGCCCTGTTCCGCCGCCAGGCTCTGCTTCATCAACGTTTCCATCAGATCGTTGCGGACCGTGCAGCAAAGGCAGCCTGCATTGATCAGCACCATCTCGTCGTTCACTTCCTCAACCAGTAGGTGATCAAGGCCGATCTCACCAAACTCGTTCACGATGACGAGGGTTCCTGCCATTTCGGGCTGTTTCACCAAGTGATTGAGCAGCGTGGTCTTGCCGCTGCCCAGAAAGCCGGTCAGCACAGAAACCGGCAGGCGTTGATCGGGCGCGCTGGTGTCCCAAGATTCCATTATACGATCCCCTTCGGGGCGGTTACCTGTTGGGCAAAAGCCCGAGTCTATAGTATAGGCGCGTGCTCAATGCATCCCAACACCCGAGCAAACTTGATCCGATGGCCGATATCCCCTTCGCCGCCCGCCAGTCCGCCGCCCAGGTGGAAGAAGGCACCGAGTTCGCCCCGAAATTCGACGAGCACGGGCTAATCCCCTGCGTCACGACGGATGCGGCGACCGGCGAGTTGCTCATGCATGCCTACATGAACGCGGAAGCCTTGCGCCAGTCCATCGCGCTCGGCGAGGCGGTCTATTACAGCCGCTCGCGCCAGCAGCTCTGGCACAAGGGTGCGACCAGCGGCCATGTTCAGAAGGTCGTCGAAATGCGGGTCGATTGCGATCAGGACACCATTTGGCTGCGGGTGGATACCCAGGGCAAAGCCAGTTGCCATGTCGGTTACCGCTCCTGCTTCTTCCGCTCTGTGCCGCTCGGGGAAGGGGAGAAGGTGCTGCGCTTCGAAGAACAGGAAAAGACGTTCGATCCGAAAGAGGTGTACGGCCACGCCCCGAAGGCGTAGCTGGTTCGGCCGCTTAGCCTGACTTAGGTAGCGGCAACATGGTTCCCGGCGGCAGGTCGTAGCCGCGGAGCAAATGCTCCGCCGGCATCGGGGCCTTCCCCGGCCGCTGGATTAGCGCTGGACGAAATGCATCCGCGCCGCAAGCGATGGTGAGGCGCTCGTCCAGGACTTCGCCGGGCGGGCCGGAGATGCTCCGCACTACCTCCGCTGCGCTTACCTTGAGCACCGTTTCGCCATGCAGGAACCAGGCGCCCGGCCACGGCGTCAGCGCCCGGACTTGGCGTTCCAGTTCATGGGCGGAGCGGCGCCAGTCGAGCCGGCCGTCTTCCCGGGTCAGCTTGTGGGCGTAGGTGGCGCCTTCGGCCGCTTGCGGCGTCGTGGTCAGCGTTCCCTGTTCGAGCCGCCCCAGCGCTTCGACGATCAAATGCGCCCCCATGGCGGCCAACTGGTCGTGCAGGCCGCTGGCCGTGGTGGTGCCGGTGATCGGCACGCGATCCCACAACAGCATGTCTCCAGTGTCCAAACCCTCGTCCATCTGCATGATGGTGATGCCGGTTTCGCTGTCGCCGGCCAGGATTGCATGCTGGATCGGGGCCGCGCCGCGCCAGCGGGGCAGGAGGGAGGCATGAATGTTGATGCAGCCGTGCTTCGGCGCCTCCAGCACCGGCTTCGGCAGGATCAGGCCATAGGCGGCAACGACCGCCACGTCGGGGTTTAACGCCGCGAAGGCTTCCTGGTCTTCCGTGCCTTTCAAGCGGCGCGGCGTGCGCACCTCGATCCCCTTGCTTTCCGCAAAGGCGTGAACCGGGCTCGGTTGCACCCTGTGGCCTCGGCCAGCCGGCCGGGGCGGTTGCGAATAGACCGTCAGCACTTCGTGCCCCGCGTCCAGAATGGCGGCGAGGGGGGCAACTGCGAAGTCCGGTGTCCCCATGTAGACCAGGCGCAATGGCATGAGGCGGATTATGCCCGAACTTTCGCCCGTTCCGGCAGATGGGCGCTCTTGGTGCGCGCCAGCTTGCGCAATGTCAGGTCGCGCTTGATCCGGCTGAGATAGTCCACGTGCAGAACGCCGTTCAGGTGGTCGATCTCGTGCTGGATGCAGCGGGCGAACAGGCCGTCTGCCTCGATCTCGTGTTCGTCGCCGTTTTCGTCCAAATAGGCGAGGCGCACCCGTTCCGGCCGATCCACGTCAACAAAAACGTCGGGCAGCGACAAACATCCCTCGTTCATGGTGACGACGTCTTCGGAGACCCATCGCAGTTCGGGATTCACCATGCAATATGGCTCTGGCTCGTCGCCGTCGCGCGCCACGTCTACGACGATCAGGCGGCGGTTATCGCCTACCTGCGGCGCGGCGAGGCCGATTCCCGGCGCATCGTACATGGTTTCCAGCATATTTTTCAGCAACGCCCGCACGCCGTCGTCCACCTGTTCCACCGGCTTGCAGACGGTTTTTAGGCGGCGGTCCGGCGCGAGAACGATCGGCAGCAACGCCATCCGTTCCGTTCCTTTTCAAGAATTGACTTGTAGCTATGGGTTGAAACCCGTCCGGTCAAGGAGTGCCGTTAACGAAATGCCGCGGGATTGCGCCCGACTTAATTTCCCGCAGCTTTACCCGACCGAAATGTTGGCCCTGACCGTCGCCTTGTGAATCGCTTTCCTCCGGCGCGCAGGCAGCCTAGACTTTCGTTCAAGAAGATTCTTCGACCGCGAAGGGACGTCAAACCCATGCGCCAAATTTCCCTAGTCGCCTTTCTACAGGCTCAGAACTGTACCACTATCCCCGCTGCCTGGCGGCATCCCGAAGGCTGGACCAACAGCTACTCGCCTGAATACTACGAGCATATCGGCCGGGTGCTGGAGGAGGGGAAGTTCGACATGGGCTTTTTCGACGACCGCCTCGCCATGCCGGACATGTACATGGGCGATCACGCCCACACGGTGGAACACGGCATCCGCTGCGTTAAGATGGACCCGGTCACGGTGTTGATGACGATGGCGGGCGCTACCAAGCGGCTTGGCATCGGCGCCACGATGTCCACCACCTACTATGAGCCATTCCACGTCGCCCGCCTGTTCCAGACCGTGGATCTGATGACCAAGGGCCGGGCTGCGTGGAACGTTGTCACCAGCGTCAACGACAACGAAGCCCGCAACATGGGCAAGGACGCTGGCTTGGCGCACGACTACCGCTACGATCGGGCGGACGAGTTCCTGGAAATCGTGCGCGGCCATTGGGATTCGTGGGAGGACGACGCCATCCTCTACGACAAGAAGAATGGGGTTTTTGCCGACCCGAACAAGGTCCACCGTCTCGATTACAAGGGCCAGTATTATTCCAGCCGCGGCCCGTTCACCGTGCCCCGCTCGCCGCAGGGCAACCCTGTTCTGATCCAGGCGGGCTCCTCAGGCAGGGGTAAGAAGTTCGGCGCCCGCTGGGGCGAGGTAATCTTCACGGCCTGGCACAATCTGGAGCTTGCCAGGCAGAATTACCGGGAAATGAAGGAGGAGTGCGCAGCCTTCGGCCGCGACCCGGAACAGATGAAAATCTGCAACCTGTTCTACCCGATGGTCGCGGAAACCCGCGCGGAGGCCGAGGACAAGAAGGCCTTTTATGACACCTTGCCGAACGAGG
The DNA here is from genome assembly GCA_964474065.1 of uncultured Rhodospirillales bacterium. Taxonomy (GTDB): domain Bacteria; phylum Pseudomonadota; class Alphaproteobacteria; order Bin95; family Bin95; genus JACKII01. The sequence continues at coordinate 7,419 of CAYYSC010000054.1, forward strand.
TGGACCAGCTTTCGCTGCTCTCCGAGGCGCTGAACTACGACTTCGGCAAGAAGGGCATAGACGAACCGTTCACGGACGAGGAACTCGACAGCATCACCGGCATGCATGCCATGCGCGATCGGGTTGTGAAGACCGCGGGCATTAAGAACCCGACGCCGCGCGACTTCATGAACGTAACGGGACGAGGACGCATGGACGACCCCTGGGTCGGCACCGGCAAGGACGTGGCCGACCGGATGGAAGAATACTTCAGTTCCTATGCTTGCGACGGTTTCGTGGTCGGGCCGACTTGGCTGCCGGGCTCGTTCGAAGATTTCGTGAAGTTCGTCGTGCCCGAACTGCAGAAACGGGGCATCTACCGCAAGGACTATCCCGGCACGACGCTACGGGAGACTCTCGGCCTGCCGAAGCCGACCATCGGCGAGTGGAAAGCCAAAGCCGCAGCAGAGTAGCGCTTCTGCAAGGGCTGCTAGGCCCGGACTTGTTCCGGGCTCTGACTTCGGGGCGGGCTCCGCACGATCTCCGGAATCGAGTCCGGGACCCGTGCTTTTATGGGAGAGATTAGAAGCATGACCAACCACCTCGCCATCCGCATTCACAACCGCCGCCCATTCGCGGGCGATCAGCGCTTCGGCCAAACCGGCGCCTACGAAAAGCTGACTGGCCGGGTGCACCACAAGATCGATCCTGTAGCTGCCGCGCAAGCGGGCGTTACCGACATCATGCTGGCAGAACGGGGCGAGGACGGGCTGGTGCATTTCACCGCCGACGTCTGCATCCTGAAGCCGGTGGACATGCGTGCCGGCAACCGGCGGCTGTTCTTCGACTGGGGCAATCGCGGCAACAAGCGGATGCTGCAGTATTTCAACGACGCCCTGCACTCGAACGACCCGGTCAGCGAGGAGCACGCAGGCAACGCCTTTCTGATGCGCCGCGGTTACACTTTAGTATTCGGCTCCTGGCAAGGTGATCTGTTGCCTGGTGACGGCCGCATGATGCTGGACTTGCCTGTCGCGCGCCAAGCGGACGGCTCTCCCGTCACCGGCTTGGTGCGGACAGAGTTTATCGCCAGCGTGCCGGGGATGGTCTGTTATCCGCTTTCGGGCCGCGGCTCCACGCGGTCGCACGCGGTCGTCTCGCGCGATACCAGCAAGGCGCAGCTCACCCGCCGCCGCTATGCGATGGACCAGCGCCAGCCGATCCCTTCGGACCAGTGGGCGTTCGCCCGGCTCGAGGCGACCGGCGGCCTGGATGGTCTCGGCCCGGACCGGGGCGTCGCGCCGAGCGACTCACACATTTACCTGCCTGCTGGTTTCGAGCCCGGCTGGATCTACGAACTGGTCTATGAGGGGCGGGACCCACTTGTGATGGGCCTTGGCCATGTGGCGGTGCGCGATTTGGTAAGCTTTCTGAAATACGGGGAGCGGGATGTCGACGGTCAGGACAACCCGCTGGGCGCGAAGGGCGCAATTGAGAAGGCGTACGGCTACGGCCGTTCCCAGACCGGCCGCTGCATCCGCGATTTCATCTGGCGCGGTTTCAATAAGGATGCCGAAGGCCGCAAGGTATTCGACGGGCTGATGCCGCATGTATCCGGGGCGGGGGGGAAATGGCTGAACCAGCGGTTCGCCAACGCCGTCATTGCCGGCGGTCAGCAGCACGAGGACCACTACTGCCCCGCCGACCGCTTCCCGTTCGCCTACGCCGAATGCACAGACCACAATAGCGGTAAGACCGATGCGATCCTGAAGCGGCCGTCAACAGACCCCTTGGTAATCCATACTCAGACCGCGACCGAATATTGGCAGCGCCGCGGCTCGCTCGTCCATACCGACACGCAAGGCAATGATCTGCCCGAGCCGGAGGGGGTGCGGATCTACCATTGGTCCTCCACTCAGCACACCGGCGATCCGCGCCAGCAACAGCCGCGCGGAAGCGTCACCGAGCACTTTCTGAATGTTGCCCAAACCAGCATGCTCTTCCGCGCCATGCTGGACGCGCTCGACCGGTGGGCGACGGAGGGCACGCCGCCGCCGCCGAGCCGGGTGCCGCGGGCCGCGAACGGCACCCTGGTGCCCATGGAGGAGTGGCGGAAGCAGTTTCCCGCCATGCCGGGCAAGGCCGTGCCGCAGGAACCGAACCAGCTACCATTGATGGATTTCGGCCCGGATGAGGAGAACGGCGTTCTCGTCCAGGAGCCCCCTGAAGTGCATGCAGAGCGCGGTTACGCCGTGCTGGTTCCCGCCGTGGATGAGGACGGCAACGAGATCGCCGGCGTCCGCTGTCCGATGGTGGCTGCACCGCTCGGGACCTACACCGGCTGGAACATCCGCACGCGCGGCCTCGGTGAAGGTGCCATGCACGAGTTTTCCGGCGGCTACATCCCATTCCCGGAGGACGAGAGCGTGCGCGCCGCCACTGGCGACCCACGCCGGTCCATCCTGGAACGCTACGGCAGCAAGGAGGGTTACGTGGTCGCCATTGAGAAAGCGGCGCGCGAGCTCGTCGCCGAAGGATTCATGCTGGAGGAGGATGTCGAGCGTTGCGTGGACCGCGCCGCCGACTGGAGCCGGCCTCTGCACGAGGTGAGGCTTCCACGGTAGCGTGATTTTTCCTGCCGCCTTGGCAGTGAGCAAAGTCACTGTTGCAGAGCACATACTTTGCGATACTTCTTCACCGCCTGATAGTCGGGCGTGCTGAAAGATTGGGAGCATTTATCATGCTTCACCGGAACTGGCTGATCCGAGCCCGCCATATTGTGGTGGCCGCCTTCGTGATATGTGTGCTGCTTTCGCCGACTCGCAAAAGTGTGGCCGAGCAGCCGGTAGGATCCGTTGAGCAGCTGATCGGCGTGGTATCGCTCGAACGGGACGGACAGCGACAACGGTTGACCGCGGGTGACAGCATTGTGGTGAGCGACACCATCGTCACCGGCGACGGCGCCAAAGTCCATATTGCCTTCAAAGACGGTTCAAGTGTGGTGGCAGGGCCGGATACCCGGTTCGCCGTTTCCGAATACCACACTGGCGCTGACCGCCGCGGTCTTCTGACTTTGGTCACTGGTATCATTCGGACCGGTGTCTCGGCACTTTGGGGGAGTGGCTTTGCCGTCGAAACGCATGCGGCGGTGGCATCGGTGCGTTCTACCCACTGGGTCACCATTGCCAATACTGAGAGAGCTTCTGTGTTTGTTGTGAACGGGTCGGTCACGGTCGAGGCGACCGCGACGGGCGATGCTGTGATCCTGGAGAAGGGGGATGGCATCGATGTGCCCGTGGATGGCGGGCTGGGACCGATCAAGCAATGGCCAATGGAGCGGGTCGGGCGCACGCTGGGCCCGACACTCTTGCCATAATGCGGGTTGGCGCGCCGTCGCGCGCGTTTGGACGGCATTTCCTGCGCGTCGAGTCGCTGGCAATTGCCGCGTTGACGCTTGTGCTGCTGCTTGTGTATCCGGCGGCCAGAGACACGGGCGTTTTTCAGTTGATCGAGGGTCAGACACTCGACTGGCGCTTCCAAGCGCGCGGCGCGCGGCAGCCTTCGGATGATATTGTCATCGTTGCGGTCGACGAGGCGACGCTTTCCGAAGCGGGGCGTTGGCCTTTTCCGCGGGAATGGCTTGCACGTACGGTAGATGTGCTGGAAACTGCCGGTGCTCGTGTCATCGTGTTTGATTTGCTGCTGACCGGGGCAGAAGGGGAGTCAGCGCTTTCGAATCCAGCGCTGCTTGTGGCGCGGAGCCATTCCGGCGCATCCGGCGACGAGTTGCTGGCCGAGGCAATCCGGCGCGCTGGCAACGTCCTCGTACCGTATGCATTTTCCTTCGATCCAGCAGCGGGCACGCAGCCCAGCCTGCCGCAGCCGGTGAGGGACTCGGCTTACCGGCTGGTGATTCAAGGTGGTACCGAGGCGCCAGCGGCTGCCGCGCCCGCTGTTGGTACCTTGCTCCCGCTGACGCCATTTCTGGAAGAGGGCTGGCCGGCACACGTCACCGTATTGCTGGAACAAGACGGAAAAGTCCGTTTCGCGCACCCCGCCATCCGCTTTGGCGACGAGTATTATCCATCACTGGCGGTTGAGGCTGCACGGCTGTTTCTCGGCTTGGACCGGAGCGCCATGGCCTTGCGCACTGGCCGCTCCCTTAAGCTGAGCGAGCGTAGTCTCCCGCTCGACGGGCGCATGGGCATGGCTTTGAACTATGCGGGGCCCGAAGGAACATTCCCGCAATACTCGCTGGCCGATACTGCCAGCGAACGGGTCCATCCGTCCGCATTCCGCGGGAAGGTCGTGCTGGTCGGGGCGACGGCAGAGGCGCTCGGGGACCGCTTTCAATCGCCTTATAGCCTGCAGTTTCCCGGCGTGGAGTTGGTAGCAACCATGGTGGACAATGTGCTCACCGGGCGGCCTCTCGACCGGGGCGTGGTCGTGGAACGCTGGGATCTTGCCACCATTCTGGCGGCTGGCTTCCTGTCGCTGGGATTGCCGCTTCTGCGCCGTCCGCTTGCCGTGGGGATTGCCGCTGCCGGTTTTTTGGCCGGATGGGCGGTGCTCACCGGCTATATGTTTACCGCGCACCTTGTCTGGCTCAACGCCACCTTTCCGGCCCTGCTGGTCCTGCTCGGCGCTGGTGTCACCATCACAGGACGGACTGTTCGTGAAACCCGCATGCGGTCACAGGCGGAGCGGCAGCAAGAATTGCTCGCGCACTACGTTTCACCCCTGACGGCAGCGGGGCTGGCCGAGATGGATTCCGTCCGGGGCGACGGCCGGCAGAGTGCGGCGGCGGTCATGTTCGTGGACTTGGTCGGGTATACCCAGACCAGTGAGCA
>CAYYSC010000055.1:0-2817 GCA_964474065.1 uncultured Rhodospirillales bacterium
CCGCCCAGCGAGAGGCCTTGGAACTCGCCGCCGCCCGGATCCACGCCTTTCACGAGCGGCAGCGTCCCTCTGACCTCGAATACCGTGACGAACAAGGCGTCGGCCTTGGGATGCGCTGGACGCCGCTCGATAGCGTCGGCGTCTACGTCCCAGGCGGCACCGCGGCCTACCCCAGCTCGCTTTTGATGAACGTGGTTCCGGCCAAGGCGGCAGGGGTCGGGCGAATTGCGATGGTGGTTCCAACGCCGGACGGCGTACTCAATCCGCTGGTGCTGGCGGCCGCGCACATTGCGGGCGTGGACGAGGCCTACCGGATCGGCGGCGCCCAGGCGGTGGCTGCCCTCGCTTATGGCACCGAAAGCGTGCCGGCCGTGGACAAGATTGTCGGGCCCGGCAATGCCTATGTCGCGGCGGCGAAGCGGCTCGTATTCGGCGATGTCGGCATCGATACCATCGCGGGTCCGTCGGAAGTGCTAGTGGTCGCGGAAGGCGGTCAGGCGCCAGCCGAATGGCTCGCGGCCGACCTGCTGGCCCAGGCGGAGCATGATGCTGCGGCCCAGTCGATCCTTATTTCGCCCGATGCGAACCTCCTCGGAGCCGTTGAGAAGGAAGTGGACGCCCTGCTTGCGCGGCTACCGCGAGCCAATATCGCCACCGCAAGTTGGCGTGAGCACGGCGCCCTGATCAAAGTACCGCACCTGGACACAGCCCTCCAGCTGACCAACGCGATTGCCGCAGAACACTTGCAGCTTGTTCTGGCCGACAGTCGCGCCTTCGCGGAAAAGGTGCGGCATGCAGGCGCCATCTTCCTCGGCGCCCATACGCCGGAGGCGGTCGGAGACTATGTCGGCGGCCCGAACCATGTGCTGCCTACGGACCGGAGCGCGCGCTTCTCCTCTGGCCTCAGCCTGTTCGACTTCCTGAAACGGACAACCCTGCTGGAATGCGGCCCGGAGGCGCTCGCCACGATTGGCCCGTCGGCAATGACGCTGGCCGAAGCGGAGGGGCTGGATGCGCATGCCCTTTCGGTGGCGCTCCGGCTGGGCAAGGCGTGAATTCGGCGGAACGCATCGTTGCCTTACATCTGGACGAAACCTTCGGCCGGGGACGCCGGCCGGAGGTAGAACAAGAACGCGCCGTCGCCATCGAAGACTTGGTGGAAGAGAACCGGTTCGTCCTGACCGACGGCCCTGCTGGCCCTTACGCGCTCACGCTCGGCATTGCCGACAACCGCCTGATGATGCGGGTGCAAACCGAGACCGGGGAGGATCTCAAGATTTTTGGGCTAGCGTTGGGGCCATTCCGGCGCATCATTCGGGATTACCGCGCGATTTGCGAAAGCTACTATGATGCCATCCGCAAATTCAGTCCCTCGCACATTGAAACGATCGACATGGCACGGCGCGGCCTGCACAACGAAGGATCGGAACTGCTGCAAACTCGCCTGTCAGGCAAGGCGGAGATCGACTTTGATACCGCGCGCCGTCTGTTCACCCTGCTCTGCGTCCTGCACATGAAAGTGTGAGGGGGCAAACTGCCATGCAAGTGAACGCCGTCCTGTTTGCCTGCGAACGTAACGCAGTCCGCTCCCCGATGGCGGAAGCGCTGCTGAAGCATTTTCATGGCCGGTCAATATACGTGGATTCATGTGGTCTACGGGACGGCGAAATCGATCCGTTCGCGGCGGAAGTCATGCGTGAGGTCGGTTTAGATCTGTCCCGGCACCAATCGAAAACATTCGACGACCTCGACGATGGGTTCTTTGATTTGGTGATCACCCTTTCGCCTGAAGCACAGCACCGGGCTGTGGAAATGACCCGCCATGCCGCGGTGGAAATCGAGTATTGGCCGACCGCCGACGCCACCGCCGAACATGGCAGCCGGGAGCAGCGCCTCGCTGCGTATCGCGCCGTGCGGGATGCCCTGTGGGCAAAGATTTTAGAGCGATTCCCCTTGCCGGGCAGCCCAGCCGCATGAGCGAGTCAGATAGCACATTTCTTGTTCTTGCCAGCGCTTCGCCACGGCGGGTCGATCTCCTGACGCAGATCGGTGTCGTGCCTGACGCGATCCAGCCAGCGGACGTGGACGAGACCCCTCTGTCCCAGGAAAAGCCCCGTGAGTTGGCCGCACGGCTCTCGAAGGCAAAGGCCGAGGCGATCGCCGAACCTGGGACTTTCACGCTTGCTGCTGACACGGTCGTCGGGGTTGGACGGCGCATTCTGCCGAAGGCCGAAGATGAGGCCACCGCAAGGCACTGCCTGGAGTTGATGAGCGGCCGGCGACACCGGGTCTATGGGGGCGTTGCGCTCAAGACGCCGGAAGGCCAGCTGCTCACCCGGCTGGTCACCACGGAAGTCCGCTTCAAACGCCTGAACGAGGCTGAAATCAAGCGATACCTTGCAAGCGGCGAGTGGCAAGGCAAGGCTGGCGGCTATGCCATCCAGGGGCTCGCCGCGACCTTCGTCGCCTGGATCGGTGGTTCCTACTCAAATGTTGTCGGGTTACCTCTGTTCGAAACCGCCGCGCTGTTGCATGGTGCAGGTTACCACACATCGTCATGAAGCCTTTTTGTCTGCCCCTATTGACGGAGATCGTGTGCTCTGCCTCGCCCGGCGAGCGGCGAGCGGCAGAGTTGCGGAATGGGCAAGTCTGGGGCTTGCATTGGCATTGGCCGGATGCACCCGACCCGACCGGCGCTGTTCTGGCGGTCCGGGTCAGAAGGTTGGCGCCGGAGGCCAAGGGCGCCTTTGTCGCCGTCGACGATCAAGGTACCGAAGGCTTTCTCGATCTCGGCGGTGAGCGCGCCAAGCCGCACGA